>NZ_JBHXFJ010000039.1:0-75029 GCF_042722465.1 Streptomyces sp. NPDC127098 | reverse complement strand
CGCGCGGCGGGGGCGCCGCCGCCCCCCGCGCCCCGGGCCGCGCCAGCCCACCCTCCCCCAGCTGACGCTGGGGGAGGGTGGGTGGGCGCGGCACCGCACGGCCGCAGGCCGGCACGCGGCTGCGCCGCGCCGGGCCCCGCGGGCCGCCGGCCGCGCGTTAGCGGAAAGGGTGGGCGGGCGGGGAGACAGAGGCCGGTCTAAAGGCCCGGCGCGCCCCAGACGGGGAACCAGCGGGAGAGGTCCGGTTCCAGCCGCAGGTCGTTCGTCAGGAGGGCCCGCGCCTGGAGTTCCAGTTCGTTGTCGCGCCGCTCCCCCGCCCCCACCACCGGCGCGAAGGGGTAGAAGGTGCCGCGTTTGTACAGGTAGACCAGTGCCAGCGGCCGCTGTTCCGCGTCCCGGAAGCCGACCAGCGAGCACAGCAGCTGCGGGCCGAAGCCCGCGTCCCGCAGGAGGGTGTTCACCGCGTGCAGGTCGTTGACGAGCGTGGTGACGTCGTCCGGCGACTGCCGGGCCAGCAGCCAGGTGTAGCCGTAGGAGTCCTGGCTGAACTCCACCGGCAGGCCGCCCGTGGCCGTGTCGGCGTCCAGCAGTTCCCGCACCTCGTCCCGCACGCGCGAGAACGCGCCGCCCTCGACGCTGGCGAAGCAGACGGAGCCGAGGCCGGTCGGCAGGAAGCCGGCGCCGGCCTGGAGCGTGATCGCCGCGGAGGGGATCGCGAACAGCTGGTCGAGGTCGGGGCGGACCGGCTTGCTGCGGCCCAGGATCACGTCGAGGAAGCCCATCGGTGGATCACCGCGATCGGTCAGGGCCGGCCGAGCTCCGTGGAGAGCTTGGCCAGCCGCTCGAGGCGCTGTTCGAGCGTGGGGTGGGAGGAGAGGAGCCGGCCGAGGCCCTCCCCGGACAGCGCGGGGGCGAAGAAGAAGGCGTTGAACGGCTCGGCCTGGCGCAGGTCGCGCGTCGGGATCCTGGCCATCTGTCCTGAGACCTTGGTCAGCGCGGAGGCGAGCGCCGAGGGGCGGCCGGTCAGCAGGGCGCCGGCGCGGTCGGCGGACAGCTCGCGGTAGCGGGAGAGCAGGCGGGTGAGCAGGAAGCTGATCACGTAGACGACGGCGCTGACGAGCGGGACGAGCAGCAGCAGCGCGTTGTTGTTGTTGCGGGAGCGACCCAGGCCCGTCCACAGGGCTATTCGGGTGATCAGGCCGGCCAGCACGCCGAGGAACGAGGCGATGGTCATGACGGCGACGTCACGGTGCGCGACGTGGGACAGCTCGTGGGCGAGCACGCCCTCCAGTTCCTCGGGTTCGAGGCGGCGCAGCAGCCCGGTGGTGGCGCAGACCAGCGACTTCTTCTGGCCGCGGCCGGTGGCGAAGGCGTTGGGCACGTCGGTGTCGGCGATGGCGACCCTGGGCTTGGGCATGTCGGCCAGGGCGCACAGCCGGTCGACGGCGCCGTGCAACTCCGGCGCCTGCTCGGGCGTGACCTCGCGGGCGCCCATGCTGTACGCGGCGATGCGGTCGCTGAACCAGAACTGGGCGAAGAAGAGACCGCCCACGATCACCACGATCAGCGGCCACGACTTGCCGAGCAGCACGATCAGGACGCCGACCAGCACGACGTAGAGCAGGCCGAGGAAGAACATGGTGAGCACCATGCGGTTCGTGAGCCCGCGGTCCGGGGCGAAACGGGTGCGCGACATCTGACACCTCCCTTCACCCACCAAAGTAAAACAGTGGGGGTGAAAACGGCGCAAAGGGCCGATAAGGAGGAGATCAGGGATCGACTCTCGCCGCCACCGGCAGGTGGTCGCTCCCGGTGGCCGGCAGCGTCCAGGAGGAGACCGGTTCGAGGTCGCGCACCAGGATCTGGTCGATCCTGGCCATCGGGAAGCCGGCCGGCCAGCTGAAGCCGAAGCCGGCGCCGGCGGCGCCCTGGGTGGAGCGCAGCTCGGAGGTGAGGGGGGCGAGCGCACCGTCGTTCATGGTGCCGTTGAGGTCGCCCGCGAGCACCGTGCGCGGCAGTTCCTCGGCGGCGATGGCGTGGCCGAGCAGGTCGGCGGCGTCGTCCCGCCGCTCGGCGGTGAAGCCGGCCCTGAACTGCACGCGCACGGACGGCATGTGGGCGACGTAGACGGCGACCTCTCCGATGCCCTCCACCTCGACGGAGGTCCGCATGGCGCGCACCCAGCCGATGCCGATGTCCACCGGCTGGGCCTCGGTGAGCGGGTAGCGGCTCCAGAGTCCGACGGTGCCCTGTACGGCGTTGTAGGGGTACGCCTCGGCCAGCTCCTCCTCGTAGGTGCTTACCGCGCCCTGCGGCAGTTCCTGGAGGGCGACCAGGTCGGCCCCCGAGTCGACCAGGTCGCGGGCGGTGCCGGCCGGGTCGGGGTTGTCGGCGTCGACGTTGTGGCTGACGACCATGAGCGCGCCGCCGCCGGAGGTCTTGTCGGCGAGCAGCCCGCCGAACAGGTTGAGCCAGACCAGGACCGGCACGAGCACCGCGACCACGGCGGTGACGGAGCGGCGCAGCACGGCGCACAGCACGAGCGGCGGGATGGCCAGGCCCACCCAGGGCAGGAAGGTCTGGAGGAGGCTGCCGAGGTTGCCGATGGTGTTGGGGACCTTGGAGTGGAGCGTCATCAGCAGGGCGAGGGCCAGGGCGAGGCCGGCCGGCCACCAGCCGCGGCGCCACCGGCCGACGCGGTCGCTCCAGCGCGGCCGCGCGGGTCGGCAGGCGGGAGGGGCGGTCTCGCCGCCCTCTTCCGGGCCCTGACCCGGTTCGGTGTCCGGGGTGTACAACCGTGCCATGCGCTGCCCTCGCTGCCCGTCGCGCTTTCGCTCCGGGGAACCATAGTCGAGCCCCGGTCACGCCGAAGCACAAGACGGTTACCAGGATGTGTGGGGTTCCCGGGGCTGCCGACCTGGTGCGACGATGGAGGTCGATCCGGGGACGCCGGCATGGCGCCTCGAGACGACCTGAACAGGAGCAGCGTGATGACGCAGCACACGACTGCCCAGGCGCCGGCCGCACGGCCGGAGGTGCCAGGGCTCTACGGCGGCAAGCGGAGCCGGCGGATCACCGTGCGGGACATAGCGGCGGCGAAGCGGCGTGGGGAGCGGTGGCCGATGCTCACCGCCTACGACGCCATGACCGCTTCGGTGTTCGACGAGGCCGGCATCCCGGTGATGCTGGTCGGGGACTCGATGGGCAACACGCACCTGGGCTACGACAGCACGGTCCCGGTGACGCTCGACCAGATGGTGATGCTGTCGGCCGCGGTGGTGCGCGGCACCCGGCGGGCGTTGATCATCGGCGACCTGCCGTTCGGCTCGTACCAGGAGAGCGCCACCCAGGCGTTGCGCAGCGCGACCCGTCTGGTGAAGGAGGCGGGCGTGGGCGCGGTCAAGCTGGAGGGCGGCGAGCGGTCGGCCGACCAGGTGTCCCTGCTGGTGGAGGCCGGTATCCCGGTGATGGCCCACGTGGGTCTGACGCCGCAGTCGGTGCACGCCTTCGGCGGGCACCCGGTGCAGGGTCGGGGCGAGGAGGCGGCGCAGCAGCTGCTGCGGGACGCCAAGGCGGTGCAGGACGCGGGCGCGTTCGCGGTGGTGCTCGAGCTGGTCACGGCCGAGCTGGCCGCGGAGGTGACGCGGAGCCTGCACATCCCGACGGTGGGCATCGGCTCGGGTCCCGACTGCGACGCGCAGGTACTGGTGTGGACGGACATGGCCGGGATGACGGACTGGCCGGGCGGCCGGATGCCACGGTTCGTCAAGCAGTACGCACGGCTGCGCGAGACGCTGGGGGACGCGGCCCGGGCGTTCGCCGAGGACGTGGTGGGCGGCGCCTACCCGGCCGAGGAGCACAGCTTCCACTGAGTTCTGCGGAGTCGGCTCTCAGGCCCGGGACCGCCGCAGGTAGTACCAGGCCATGTTGGAGGAGAGCCCGGCCATCAGCACCCACACGACGCCGAGCCAGTTGCCGTTGACGAAGGACACGACGGCGGCGGCGACGGTCAGGACGAAGACCAGCAGGGCGAAGCCGGCCAGCCGGCGGTCCTGGGCGGCGCGGGTCGGCCGGCCGGTCTTGGTGTCGGTGGGCATGGTGGCTCCAGTCGGTTCGAGGGGTGCGGCACCCGGCGTGCGGTCTCATTGTCCGCGCGCCGGGTGGCCCGCCGCGACCGGCCCCCGGCCGTGTGCCGGGCGCCGGCCGTGGCTCAGATGTCGGTGAGCCGGACGCCGGCGTGGGCGCGGTAGCGGCGGTTGACCGAGATCAGGTTGGCGACCAGGGACTCGACCTGGTGGGCGTTGCGCAGCCGGCCGGCGAAGACGCCGCGCATGCCGGGGATGCGGCCGGCCAGGGCCTGGACGATCTCGCAGTCGGCGCGGCTGTCGCCGAGGACCATCACGTCGGTCTCGATCTTCTCGACGGCGGGGTCCTGGAGGAGCACGGCCGACAGGTGGTGGAAGGCAGCGGTGACCCGGGACTCCGGCAGCAGGGCGGCGGCCTGCTGCGCGGCGCTGCCCTGCTCGGGGACGATGGCGTAGGCGCCCTGCTTGTCGAAGCCGAGCGGGTTGACGCAGTCGACGACGAGCTTGCCGGCGAGCTCGGCGGTGAGCGAGGCGACGGTCGCCTCGTGGCCCTCCCAGGGGACGGCGATGATCACCACGTCGCTCTCCCGGGCGCAGCCGGCGTTGTCCAGGCCGCGCACGCCGTGGCCGAGCTCCGCGGCGGCGGTCTCCGCGCGCTCGGCGACGCGGGATCCGATGATGACTCGCTGGCCGGCCCTGGCCAGCCGGTAGGCGAGCCCCCTGCCCTGGTCGCCGGTGCCGCCGAGCACGCCGACCACGAGGTCGGAGACGTCGGGGAGTTGCCAGGGGTCCCGGGCGGGCGGCTTCGCCGCGTCGTGTGAGGTCATGCCTGAATCCTGCCACCCGGGGCTCGCGGTCCCGCCGCGGCTACCCGTCCCGTTCCGGCGCGCCGGTCCCGTCCGTCCCGTCCGCCTCGTCCGCCTCGTCGCGGTCGTTCCAGCGGGGGTCGTGGCGCCACTCGTCCTCGCGTTCGCGGGCGGTCTCCATGGCGTGCTCGGCCTCGCCCCTGGTGGCGTAGGGGCCGAGTCGGTCCCTGGCGGGGCACTGCTGTCCCTCCTCGACCGTCTGGTGGCGGAGGCAGTAGTACCACTCGCCGGGGCGTCCCGAGGGCTTGCGTCGAAAGAGTGCGGCCATGTCCCCATCCTGTCCGTCCCGACGTCCCCTGCCCAGCCGTGGAGTCCATAGACTCGAGCGCATGTCTGGCCAGTCTCTTCTCGTCCCCGGCAGGATCTCGGCGCCCCGTCGGGTGCCGTCCGCCATTCCGCGCCCCGAGTACGTGGGCCGCCCCGGGCCGACGCCCTACCGCGGTCCCGACGTGCGGGACGCCGAGACCGTCGAGCGGATGCGGGTGGCGGGGCGGATCGCGGCGCGGGCGATGGCGGCGGCGGCCGAGCACGTCGCGCCCGGCGTGACCACCGACCGCCTCGACCAGGTGGCGCACGAGTTCCTGTGCGACCACGGCGCCTACCCTTCGCCGCTCGGCTACCGGGGCTTTCCGAAGTCCATCTGCACCTCGGTGAACGAGGTGATCTGCCACGGCATCCCGGACTCGACGGTGCTGCGCGAGGGCGACATCGTGAACCTGGACGTCACGGCGTTCGTGGGCGGGGTGCACGGGGACACCAACGCGACCTATCCGGTGGGTGGTGTGGAGGCCCTGGACGAGGAGACGCGGCTGCTGGTGGAGCGCACCGGGGAGGCGCTGGCCCGGGCGATCAGGGCGGTGCGGCCCGGGCGCCGGATCAACGTGATCGGCCGGGTGATCGAGTCGTACGCGAAGCGGTTCGGCTACGGCGTGGTGCGGGACTTCACGGGGCACGGCATCCACACCTCGTTCCACTCGGGCCTGTTGGTGCCGCACTACGACGACCCGGGCGCGAACACGGTGATGGAGCCGGGGATGACGTTCACGATCGAGCCGATGCTGAACCTGGGCACCCACGAGTGGGACAAGTGGGACGACGACTGGACGGTGGTCACCAGGGACCGACGGCGCTCGGCCCAGTTCGAGCACACGCTGGTGGTCACGGAGGCGGGGGCCGAGGTGTTGACGCTGCCCTGACCGGCCCCTTCGGGTGGTTTGACGTCCCCTCAGGTTTACCGACGCCCTGTCGGCAAAAGCTTGACTTAGGTAAGCCTAAGTAGACACTATGGCGGTGCGCGACGACCTGTCGCGCGCCCGCCTACCGTCTCCGGAGGCCACCATGAGCCCGACCGCCACCGTCCCGTTCTCCACCCTGATCCGCGAGGCCTCGCAGCAGCAGCACACCGAGGCGGAGAACTCCTCGTTCATGAGCGACATGCTGGGCGGCCGGCTCGGGATCGCGGCCTATCGGGCCTACACCGAGCAGCTGTGGTTCGTGTACCGGGCCCTGGAGGGGGCGGCCGACCGGCTCGCCGGCGACCCGGTGGCCGGCCCGTTCCTGCGGCCCGAGCTCTTCCGCACCGCGGCGCTCGAGCGGGACCTCGACCACCTGCACGACGGCGCCGACTGGCAGGCCGCGCTGCGCCCGCTCGCCGCCACCGAGACCTACGCGGCGCGGGTGATGGAGGTCGCCCGCGACTGGCCGGGCGGCTATGTCGCCCACCACTACACCCGCTACCTCGGCGACCTCTCCGGCGGCCAGGTCATCCGCGGCACGGCCGAGCGGACCTGGGGCTTCACGCGGAAGGGCGACGGGGTGCGGTTCTATGTCTTCGAGGAGATCGCCAACCCGGCCGCGTTCAAGCGCGAGTACCGGGAGCTGCTCGACGCGCTGCCGGTCGAGGGCCCCGAGCGGCTGCGCATCGTGGACGAGTGCAGGCGCGCCTTCTCGCTCAACACCGCGCTCTTCCACGCGCTCGGCGAGGCGGCGGGCACCCCGACCCGGTAGCCGTTTTCGGTGACTTTTCCCGATAAGAGCGTTTTAGGCTTTGCGGTGGAATGCGGGCGCGCGAGTCTGAGCCCAGGCACTCGGCGCTCATGCGCAGGGCATTCAAGGAGTTCAAGGAGTCGTCCTGGGCACGTCCATCCGCAGAGCACGCGCACGACGAAGCGGGTTCTGCGTCATCACCGTCCTGCTGGCCGCGGCGTGCGGCTCGGGTGACGGCTCGGCCTCGGTCGCTCCCCAGGAGGTGGGCCCGGCCAAGGGCTCCATCACCTGGTACGCGATCAACTTCGGTCCCGACGGGCTGCCCCAGCGGCTCGTCGACGCCTTCGAGGAGGAACACCCCGACATCTCCGTGACGTACCAGGCCGCGCCCAACAACACGGACACCATGCGCGCCACCCTCACCACGGAGATCTCCGGCGGCTCGGGCTCCATCGACGTCTACAACGGCGACGTCGTCTGGCCGTCCCAGTTCGGCTCGGCGCAGCTCGCCATGCCGCTCGACGCCCACCTGCCGGACGACTTCTGGGACCGCTTCCCGAAGGAGCGCGCCGACGTCGCGCTGCACGACGGCGAACACCTGGCGGCCCCGCTGTACGTCGACACCGGCTTCCTCTTCTACCGCGCCGACCTGCTGGAGAAGCACGACCTGCCGGTCCCCGAGACCTGGGAGGAACTGGCCGACACCGCCGCGAGGCTCCAGCGGGCGGGCGACGTGCGCTACGGCTATGTCGCCCAGTGGGCCAACTACGAGGGCCTGACCGTCAACTGGACCGAGCTGTCGGCCGCGGCCGGCGGCCACAGCGTCAACGACGGCGCCGCGGCCATCGACTCCCCGGAGAACCGCCGGGTGCTCGACTTCATGCGCGGCCTGCTCGACGAGGGCGTGGCGCCCGCCGCGATGACCAGCTTCCAGGAGCAGCAGTCGCTGCAGACCTTCGTGGAGGGTGAGGCCGCCTTCCACCGCAACTGGTCGTACGCCTGGAGCGAGGCCAACACCCCGGAGTCCCCGATCGCCGGCAAGGTCGGCGTCAGCGCCCTGCCCGCCTTCGAGGGCGAGGACCGGCCGGGGCCCTCCGGCACCGGCGGCTGGAACCTGATGATCAACCCGCACAGCGACGCCATCGGCGCGGGGCTGGCCTTCATCGAGTGGATGACGGGCCCGACCGCCCAGCGGATGCTGGCCGAGAGCTCCGTGCTGCCGGCGGTCGGCGAGGTGCTCAACGACCGCGAACTGCAACGCGACAACCCGACGCTGGCCGCCGCCGCGCGCGTGCCGCTGGTCTCCCGCCCCTCGGACTCGCCGCGCTACGCCCAGGTCAGCAACGGCATCTTCACCAACATCAACGGCTCGCTCGCCGGCTCCGTGCCCCCCGACAGCGCGCTGCGCGCGGCCCAGCACGACATCGGCAAGGCCCTGAAGGGCCGCGCGCTGTGAGCGCCCGGGACGCGCGCCGGGTGCCGCGTCGCCCGCCGGATCTGAAGGGGGGCGTCGGGTGAACGAATCCCCCGCGTCGGCCAACCCGCCGGACGACGAGGACGGCCAGGCCATCCCCTACAGCGGAGCGCCCGGGCGCGACCGCGACGTCCCGCTGCGCCCCGTCCCGGCGGGCGCCCCGGGCGCGCCGTCGCCGGCCCCCGAGCCACCGCGCCCCGACCGGCCGCGCCGCCGGGGGATCCCGCACCCCAGCCACCACAGGACCGCGCTCGAACGCCGCTTCGCCCGCCTCGGCTGGATCTTCGCGACGCCGGCGCTCGTCGTGGTGCTGGCCGTCACGCTCTTCCCGATCGCGTTCTCCGTCGCCATGAGCCTCAGCGACGTCCAGGTCTCCTCCGACGGCTTCCGGCTCTCCGGGATCACCACCGACAACTACACGATGCTGCTCGGCTCCGAGCGCTGGCGCGAGGCGCTGCTGTTCACCGTGCTGTACACCGTCGGCACGGTCCTCGCCGAGCTGGTGCTCGGCACCCTCATCGCCCTCGTCCTCGAGCGACTCAGCGCCGGCCGGGGCTGGATGATGGCGCTGCTGCTGCTCCCCTGGGCCATGATCACCGTGGTCTCGGCGCAGCTGTGGGCGTACATGTACAACGGCGTGTACGGGGTGCTGACCTCGGTCGTCGAGGGGCTGACCGGCTCCGCGCCGCAGTTCCTCGGCACGCCGGGGCCCGCGATCGTGTCGATGGCCGTCGCCGACATCTGGAAGACGACCCCGTTCGTGGCGATCATCGTGCTCGCCGGCCTCATGATGCTGCCGCGCGATGTCACCGAGGCCGCCCGGGTGGACGGCGCCGGGCCGTGGACCGCGTTCTGGCGGGTCAGGCTGCCGCTGCTGCGGCCCGCGCTGACCATCGCCGTGCTGTTCCGGATCCTCCAGGCCTTCGGCATCTTCGACCTGCCGTTCGTGCTCACCGGCGGCGGCCCGGGCGACGCGACGGAGTCCCTGGCGCTGCTCGGCTGGCAGGTCATGTTCACCAACCTGGACTTCGGCCCCGGCGCCGCCGTGGCCGCGAGCACCGCCGGCCTGGTGCTGCTCGGCTGTCTGGTGTTCCTGCGGGCGTTCCGGGCCCGCGTCGGCGACGAGGAGGGCGGGGCATGACGGCGACGGCGACGACGGCGCCACGGGAGGCGTCCCGCGGGCGGCGGCTGCGGTCGGTGCTGAGCTGGCCCAACGCGGCCGCGCTGGTGATCGCCGCCTTCGTGGCGGCCCCGCTCTACTGGATGGCCACCACCTCGCTGAAGCCGGCCGAGGAGATCGGCACCCACCCGCCCACCGCCTGGCCGGACAACGCCACCTGGGCCAACTACCGGGACGCCTTCACCGACAACCACTTCGGGGTCTACCTGCTCAACTCGGTGGTGGTCTCGGTCCTCGCCACCCTGCTGGTGCTCAGCCTCAGCTCGTTCGCCGGCTACGCGCTGGCCCGGCTGCCGCTGCGCGGCAAGGCACCCATCATGGTGGCGCTGCTGATGATCTCCCTCTTTCCCACCATCGCGCTCGCCGCGCCGTTGTTCCTGCTCATGCGGGACATCGGCTGGCTCAACAGCTACCAGGGCCTGATCCTCGTCTACACGGCGCTCAACGTCCCGTTTGCGGTCTGGATTCTGCGGAACTTCTTCCAGGGCATCCCCAAGGAGATGGAGGAGGTGGCGTGGGTGGACGGCGCCTCGCCGCTGCGTACCGTGCTCTCGGTGATCCTGCCGCAGGCCACGCCCGGCGTGTTCACGGCGGCGATCTTCACGTTCACCGCCTGCTGGACGGAGTTCCTGATCGCGTTGACCCTCAACACCGCCGACCGGTACCGGACCATGCCGGTGGGGCTCGCGCTGTTCGGCAGCCAGTTCACCGTCCCCTACGGGACGATCTTCGCCGCCGCCACCGTCTCGGTCCTGCCCATCGCCGTCCTGGTCCTGATCTTCCGGCGCGCCGTGGTCTCCGGGCTGACCGCGGGTGCCGTCAAGGGCTGAGCGAACGTCCCAGAACCGCGAGCCGACCTGACGAGCCGACCTACGAGAGGTGTGCCGCTGCCATGTCGTCCTTCCGTCCCGTTCCGTCCTGGCTGGCCGACGCCGTGCTCTACCAGATCTACCCACAGAGTTTCGCCGACTCCAACGGCGACGGCGTCGGCGACTTCCGGGGCGTCACCGAGCACCTGGACCACCTCGCCTGGCTCGGCGTCAACACGGTCTGGCTCAACCCCTGCTTCGCCTCGCCGTTCCGCGACGCCGGCTACGACGTGTCCGACTACCTCGCCCTGGCCCCCCGCTACGGCACCGACGACGACCTCGCCGCGCTGGTGGAGGCCGCGCGGGGGCGCGGCATCCGGGTCATGCTCGACCTGGTCGCCGGGCACACCTCCGACCAGCACCCCTGGTTCGTCGCCGCGGCCAACGACCCGGGCAACGACCGCTACATCTGGGCCGAGGGCCAGCCGCCGCGCTTCGTGCCGTCCCCCGGCAGCCGCCCCGGCAGCTACCTGCCGAACTTCTTCGACAGCCAGCCGGCGCTCAACTTCGGCTACGCCCGCAGCGATCCGGACGAGCCCTGGCGCCAGCCGATCGACGCGCCCGGGCCCCAGGCCAACCGGATGGCGCTGCGCGGCGTCATGGACCACTGGCTGCGGCTCGGCCTCGCCGGCTTCCGCGTCGACATGGCGCACTCGCTGGTCAAGGACGACCCCGAACTGGCCGAGACCTCGAAGCTCTGGGCCGAGCTGCGGCGCTGGCTCGACGACACCCACCCGGAGGCGGCGCTGCTCGCCGAGTGGGGCGACCCGTCGGTGTCCGTGCCGGCCGGCTTCCACTCCGACTTCTTCCTGCAGTTCGGCGGCCCGTCCGACGGGCTGCCGCTGCGTTCGCTGTGGAACAACAACCAGGGCACGGTGGCCGACCACTGGACGCAGCGGCACTGCTTCTTCGACGCCGAGGGCGGCGGCACGGCCGAGACGTTCGTCCAGGCCTGGACCGAGGTGAGCTCGCTGATCGGCGACCGCGGGTACATCTCGCTGCCCACCGCCAACCACGACTTCTCCCGGCTGGCCTGCGGCCCACGCACCGCCGAGCAGCTCCCGGCCGCGTTCGCGTTCCAGCTCACCTGGCCCACGCTGCCCGCCATCTACTACGGCGACGAGATCGGCATGCGGTTCGTCCCCGACCTGCCGGACCACGAGGGCAGCCGGCTCGGCGAGCACTACAACCGGGCCGGCTCCCGCACCCCGATGCAGTGGGACGACTCCCCCAACGCGGGCTTCTCCACCGCCCCGGCGGACCGGCTCTACCTGCCGATCGACCCCGACCCGAACCGCCCGACGGTGGCCGCGCAGCGGGCCGACGAGGGCTCGCTGCTGCACCTGGTGCGGCGGCTCATCACGCTGCGGAAGGCGACGCCGGAGCTGGGCGCGGGCAGCCAGGTCGAGGTGCTGCACACCGGCTACCCGCTGACGTACCTGCGGGGCGGACGCTTCCTGATCGTCGTCAACCCGCGCCGCGCGCCGGCGACGTTGGCGCTGCCGCGCCCCGAACTGGCGGCGGTACGGCGCGTGGAGGGCACCGGCGTCACGGTCGACGACACCGGCATCACGGCCGAGGGCTTCGCCTTCGGCATCTTCTCGCTCTGAGGGGCGCCGTGCAGCGGCTGTGCCGCGGCCCCGCGCTCCGCGCGGTTTCCCCCACCCACCCGCCCTTCCCGCTGACGCGGCCCGGCACGCGCTGCGCGCGGGCCGGGCCGGGCCGAGACCCGGCGCTGCGCGCCGGGGCCTGCCGGCCGCCGGCCGCGCCGCGCTCCGCGCGGGGTTCACCGTCCCCCGCCCGCCCATTCCCGGTGACGCGGGTCGGGCCGGGCTGCCCAGGAAGGGCGGGTGGGTGGGGGAAACCCCTCACGGACTGCAGTCGCAGCAGCAGCCGTCGCAACACCCACCGCCGCCACCCGACCCACCACCGCCGCCGCCACCGCCACCGCCACCGCACTGGCAGCAGTCGCAACAGTCACAGCAATCGCAGAGGTCGTCGCACTTCCGGCACCAGCCCTCGCGCCGCTTCTTGCCGTTCCACGGGTCCTCGTACTCCTTGCGGCAGCACACCTGGCACGTGCAGAACAGCCGCGTCCACTCCGCGCAGCCGGCCAGCAGGCCGCGGCGTCGCGGCAGGCGGCGCGTCATGGGGTCCTCGGTGAAGGCGCGGACCACGGCCCGGTCCAGTTCGTGGACGAGCAGCGCGTGGGCCAGCCGGTCGTCGACGAGGTCGACGTCCCGCAGGGCGAGTCGGACGCCCCGCACCGCGTCGTCGCACAGCCGCCTGACCTCCGGCAGCGGCGTGCCGGTGGCGTCGATCGGGTTCCAGGCGCCGGCCGCGCGGTCGGCGTCCAGGTCCTCGACCGCGTCCAGCAGGTGGGCCACCCGGCCGAAGAGGCGGCCGGCCTCGGCGAGCGGCGCCTCGTTGGCCGGCCGGCCGGCGAGCAGCGCGGTGTGGCCGAACGCGGCGCCCGTCGCGCTCTCGGTCGGTTCGGTGACCGCGAGCAGCGGCGTGCCCGGGCCGGCCAGCGCCTCGACGTCCTGCTGCCGGTCCACCGCCTCGACCAGCACCGCCGTGTCGAAGCCGACGCCCGCCGCGCCCCTGGCCCCCGCCCGGTCCCAGACCCGCGCCACCCTGCGGGCCGCGGCGGCGACCGGGCGACGGGCCAACACCCCGTCGCCGTCGGCCACATGGTCGCGGATCTTGGCCGAGGCCAGCACCAGCGAGACGGCCGCGGCGAGTTGGGCGCCGGCGCCGTCCGCGACCGACGCGCTCCGCATGCCGCGCAGCGGGCAGGGCCCGGCCTGCCGCCAGCGGTCGCCGGTGTCCCCCGCCACCTGGGCGTCGTGGAGCACCGATATCAGCAGGCCGTCGTAGTTGGTCGCGGTCCGCGCGGCCTGGCCGTGGACCCGGCGCAAGGCCAGGCAGAGTCCGCAGAGATGGCCGAGCCACGCGGCGGCGAGGCCGTCGGGCAGCCGGTGCCGACACGGCCTGATGATTCCGAACACACGTCCTCCCCCGTTGGTGCGCCCCATCGTGCAGCCTACTTGCCGAGCGCGTCCTCGTACCCCCGGCTGATCCGCTCCTCGGCGCCCGGGTAGCTCTTGGTCTCGATCTCGGAGACGGCGTTCATGAGGTCGCTGTAGACGGTGTCGGGCGAACCGGCCTGCGGCAGGCCGCTGTTGTCCCGGCCGTAGTAACGGTCGAGGTTCTCCTGGGCGTTGCCGTAGTCGGCGGCGAGCGCGGCGTGGGCGACCAGGGCCCTGACGTCCCAGTCGCCGGACTCGATGGCGTCGATCTCGGCCAGTTGCTGCGGCGTCAGCTCCACCGGCCCGAGCGCACCGCGCACGGCGGCGGTGAGTCCGTAGGCGCCGAGGGCGACCCCGGCGCTCACCGGGTTGCTGGCGCCGGCGAGGGTGGCGACGGCGCCGGCGCCGCTGGTCAGGCCGTTGAGCACGTTGGTCTCGAGCCGGGCGGGTTCGATGCCGTTGTCGATGGCCTGGATGTCGGCGTGCTCCACGAAGCCGGCGACCCGGCCGACCGCCTCCAGCGCGGCGGCCTCGCCGGTGCCGGAGCTGAACGCCTGGTAGGCGGTGAGCGCCTGCCACTCGCCGACGCCGGAACGGAAGTCGGAACGCACCGTGTCCATGGTGCCGTTCATCAGCTCGAAGAGGCCCTGCCGGTCCTCGCGGGAGAGTTGGAAGCCGTAGCGGTGGTCCTGGCCGAACAGGTTGGTGAACCGGCGGGCGTTCGGGTCGTCGGGGTTGGTGGGCTCCAGGAACTGGGAGCCGGCGTCGCCGGGGAACTGGGAGATCATGTTCATGTAGCGCAACGCGGTGTCGCCGATGGCGCGTTGCAGCCCCGAGTGATCCGAGCGGCCGAGCTCCTCCTGCGGGCTGTGCTCGGGCACCAGGATCCAGTAGTCGTGGTCGTCGACGTCCGACAGCAGGTTGAACGCCGCCTGCACGTACGGCTTCGCGGCGGCGTCGTTGTGGTCCACGCCCTCGGGGATGGTGGTGCCGCTGCGGATCAACTCGCCGACGCCGGTGCTGTCCTCCCACTCCTGGCGGAGCAACAGGTCGCGGAAGTCACCGTTGTTGAGCAGCCCGGCCGAGGCGTCGGTGTTGAGCGAGACGGCCTCCAGCAGCCCGCTGCTGCCGGTGTTGGACACCACCTCGGTGCTCATCGGGTGGTACTGGGTGGAGGTGGCCGTCTGGATGTCGACGGCCGCGGTGGCCAGGTCCCTGGCGAACGTGTCGCCCGGCGCGGTGGTCGCGTGAGACATCAGCTCGCCGAAGCCGTTGAACAGGCGCAGTTCCGCGGGGCTGAAGGTGGGCCCCGGGTAGTCGGTGCGGAACATGCCGCCGCCCTCGTAGTCGTAGACGAAGGCGCGGATGCTGGCGGGCACGGCGGCCCGCCCGGCCTCGGTGGCGACGTCGAGACCGCCGCGCTCGGGGTCCGTCAGCACGTTGATGCCGTTGGCGACGGCCTCCTGGGCACGGCCGACGGCCCGCATCCGCTCGGCGGCCGCGTCGCGCCCAGGGCCGTCCGCGAGGTCGTCGAGGTCGGAGTTGAGCTGGCCGAGCGCGGAGAGCGCCTGGACGTCGAGCCGGCCGTAGAACGTCGTGAGGTAGTCGCGCTCCGCCGCGGTGAGCCCGCGCGGGGCGCCCTCCAGGATCTGGGTGAGCCCCTCGGTGTAGAGGGCGAGCAGCTCCGGGTCGGGGCGCGGCTGGCGCAGCAGTTCGGCGAGGCTCTCGGCGGCGACCTCGGCGACCGTGGGCGAGGTCCACAGGTCGAGGGGGCCGCCGGTGGTGTCGAGGCCGAGCCCTTCGAGGAGCTGGCCCCACTCGGCGAGCTTGCGGGTGTACTGGTCGATGGCCTCGGTGATGTCGTCGTACGCGGCGCCGGCGTCGTCGGCCGCGGCGCGCAGGTGCTTGGCGCGGACCTCGCCCGGCAGGTCGTCCGGCAGGTGGTAGACGAGGTCGCCGCCCTGGAAGGTGGGCCGGGCGAGGACGCCCTTGCCGCCGTGCGTCACCCAGAGGGCGACGGGCGTGCCGAGCGCGGTGCGAGTGGTTCCGTCGCGGTTGGCCTGCGCGACGCGGTCGGTGAGGGCGCCCTGCCAGGCGTTCCACTCGTCGACCGCGGCCTGGACGTGCCGCTCGTACTTCTCTTCGAGCCCGCCGGGCTCGAACACCAGGCCGCGCACCTCGTCGCGGGTGTCGATGGCCTGGTTCATGGCCCTGACCAGGTGGTTCAGCACCTGGTCCAGGTCCTCGCCGTTGCCCTGAAGCCCCTCGGCCGTCTCGACGATCCGGCCCTCGGCGTCGACCAGGTGATCGCCGTCGAGCCCGCCGGACTCGGCGGCGACGCGCGTGGCCCGGGCCGCCAACTCGCCGGCGCCGTGCGCCTCGTCGGCCGCCCTGGCGTAGCTGGCGGCGGTGTCGGCCATGTCGTCGGGATCGATCTCGGTGCTGAACCGCTCGCACCGCTGCCAGGGCTGCTTCTTCGCCTCCGCCTCGACCTCCGCCCGCGTGAACGTCAGGTCAGCCACCGCGTACTCCCCCGAATCGCCGGCCGGTCACCACCCGCCGCCGACCCTAACCCTGGGCCGACCTCCCCGGCCTGGCCGTGACATGATCCTGCCGCGTCGCCCTGGCGGGCGGTGCCGCCCTGGCGGGCTGAGGGCCTTCGAAAGCACCCCCGCCCCGGACGGCGGAGGCCGTCGGAGGGCCCGCGCCGCCCGCGCGGCGAACCGCCGCCTTGGCAGGCGGGCCGCCCGTCGAAGGGACCCCAGTCCCGGACGGTGGAGGCCGTCGGAGGGTTCGAGCCGCCCGCGCGGCGAACCGCCGCCTTGGCAGGCGGGCCGCCCGTCGAAGGGACCCCAGTCCCGGACGGCGGAGGCCGTCGGAGGGTTTGAGCCGTTCGCGTGGCGAACCGCCGCTTCGGCGGGGGCCTGCGCCCGGTAGGCGACGGGGTGTTAGGGGCGAGGCCCCTCCGACCGCCCTGCGGGCGCCTGAGCCGGGCTCCTCCGAGGCCTGGCCGGTCGTCCGGCCCTCGCGGCCGGGTCCCCGCAGTTGTCGGGGCCCTCGGCCGGCCTCAGTTCGTGGGGGCGGAGGTCCCTTCGGGGCCTTGCCCCCGCCAGGGGGTCGCGCGGAGTTCGGACTCGCTCGCGTTCGCGCCCGTGCAGACGATGGCGACGCGGCGGGCGGTGAAGTGGATGGGGCGGGCCAGGAGGCCGGCGAGGGCCGTCGCGCCGGCGCCTTCGGCGAGGGTGTGGGCGTCGCGCATCAGCCGCCACTGGGCGTCGGCGATCGTGTCGTCGTCGACCAGCAGGAAGTCGGTCAGGTGGTCCCGCATGATCCGCTGGGGGAGGTCGAAGCCGGCGCCGGTGGCCAGGCCCTCGACGCGGGTGCGGATGGGGCGGGTGAGGAGGCGGCCGGCGTGCCAGGAGTCGTGCGCGGCGGGCGCGGCCGCGGACTGGACGGCGTAGACGCGACATCGTGGGGCGACCGCGGCCGCCACCAGGCAGGCGGCCGCCGCGCCGCTGCCGCCGCCGACGGGGACGATCAGCGCGTCGAGGTCGGGGGCCTGGTCGAAGATCTCCAGGTAGACGGTCGCGACGCCGGCGATCAGGTCCGGTTCGTCGGCCGCGCTGACCAGCCGCATGCCCCGCTCGGCGGCCACCCGCTCCGCGTGCGCCGCCGCCTCGCCGAGGTCGGCGCCGGCCTCGATCAGTTCGGCGCCGAGCGCCCGCACGGCCCGTGCCTTGGCCGGGTTGGGTTCGACCGGCATGACGATCACGCAGGGCGCCCCGAACCTGGCGGCCGCGTAGGCCAGTGACTGGGCGTGGTTGCCGGTGGAGTAGCCGACGATGCCGCGGGCGCGTTCGGCCGCGTCCATGCCGGCGAGGAGCGTGAGGCCGCCGCGCACCTTGAAGGCGCCGGTCGGCTGGGTGTTCTCGTGCTTGACCAGGACGGTGGTGCCGTGGCCCGCGGCCGCGTCGAGCGCCGGGTAGGACCACATCGGGGTCGGCGGCAGGTGGTCCGCGAGCAGCCGGCGGGCGCGCAGCGCGTCGGTGATGGTGGGTGCCTGGGCGGGCGGGGAGAGAACGGCCATGCAAGCACCGTGGCACGGCGGCGACCGATAGATCCAATGCTTGTTTTCTCTGGAAGTATCGATATTGCCTATGATTTGCCTGTGCTCGACCTGACCCGGCTCCGCGTGCTGGTCGCCGTCGCCCGTGAGGGCTCCGTGACGGCGGCCGCCGAGGCGCTGCACTACGCCCAGCCGTCCGTCAGTCATCACCTGGCCAAGCTGGAGGCCGAGGTCGGCGTGGTGCTGATACGGCGGGCCGGGCGGGGCGTGATCCTCACCGAGGCCGGCCGGCTGCTGGCGGCGCGCGCCGAGGAGATCCTGGGGCAGGTGGAGTCCGCACGCGCCGAGCTGGCCGCGCACGCCGGCCTGCGCGTCGGGCGGGTGCGGCTGGCCGCGTTCCCTTCGGCGCTGGCCACACTGGTGCCGGCCGCCGCGGCCCGGCTGGCGGCCGAGCATCCGGGGATCGAGCTGGCGCTGACCGAGGCCGAGCCGCCCGAGGCGCTGACCGCGCTGCGCAACGCGGATGTGGACGCGGCGTTGATCTTCGAGCACGACGATCCGGTGCGCGGCGACCGGCGCAACACGACGGTGACGCCGCTGCTCGACGAGCCGCTGTATCTGGTCACGGCCCGCGGCGGGAGTTGGCCGGGACCGCGCAGCGAGCTCGGCACGCACGCCGAGCAGAGCTGGATCGCCGGCTGCGAGCGGTGCCGGGAGCACCTGGTGTCGGTGTGCGAGCGGGCCGGGTTCACGCCGCGGATCACCTTCGAGACCGACGACCACGTGGCGGTGCAGGCGCTGGTGGCCGCCGGCCTCGGGGTGAGCGTGCTGCCGGGTCTCGCGCTCCAGGCCCATCGGAACGCGGGCGTGGTGACCGACCGGCTGCCCGGCGACCGGCGGCGGGTGTCGGTGGCGATCTACGGCGCGCCGCCGGCGGCCCGCCCGGTGCGGGCGTTCCTGGACGTGCTGGAGGCCACGGTTCGCGCGGACGGTTGGTGAGGGCCGCGCCGGCCGCCCTGGTGGTGGCGATGGTGGCGGCGGGCGCGCCCCCCGGGGAGAGCCGGACCGTCAGCTCTCCGGCGTGAGGCGTCGGCGGGTGGCCCCGTAGGCCAGCGCGCCGATCGCGGTCAGGGCGGCGGCGGTGCCGAGGGCGGCCGGCAGGTCGCCGCCGGCGCCCGTGCTGGCGAGGGCACCACCGGTGGCGCCGCCGCGGGCGCCGGTCTGGGTGCTCGGCCCGCCGGTGTCGTCGCCATCGTCGTCGTTCGGGTTGTCGTCGCCGCCGAGGTCGGCGCCCTCGACGAGTGCGACGGTGACGGTGACGGGGTCGAGCTCCTCGCCGGCCGAGTAGAAGCCGCCGAACGCCTCGGCGCCGTCGGCGGTGAGCGTGGCGGGCACCGCGTCCAGCGTGAGGACGTCGTCGACGGGGTTCAACGCGTCGGCGGGGATATCGAGTTCGGCGACGGTGAGGGCGTCGTACTCGGTGACCTCACCGCTGGTGCGGTCCTTCGATGACACGTCGGCGATCAACTCGCCCTCGGTACCGTCGATCTCGATGGCGAGTTCGCTGAACCGCAGGTCGAGCGCGCCCTCGTGGCCGGTGAAGCGGACGCCGCCGGTGAATTCGGCGTCCAGGGCGGGCGCCTCGGGGTCGAACTCGCCGCCGGCGGCCGGGAAGCGGTAGCCGTCGGCGATCTCGGTGGCGCCGCCGGAGAGTTCGACGTCGCCGCCCGCGATCGGGCCGGTCACATAGCTCCGGAAGGACTCCTTGACGCCCCAGTCGAGCCGGCCCTCCTGGACGGTGCCGGAGGTGTCGGGGTCCTGGGTGCCGGGCTCCTCGGGGTTCTCCGGCTCCTCGGGCGAGGGGTTCTGCGGCCCCTCGGGGGTGCCGGGCTGCTCCGGTTCCTGGGGCGTGCCGGGCTGCTCCGGGGTGCCCGGCTGCTCCGGCGTGCCGGGCTCCTCCGGGGTGCCCGGCCCCTCGGGTTCCTCGGCGACCGGGGTCACGGTCAGCGTGGCGGCGTCGAGCGCGGTGCCCGGCTGGTACATCGGGGTACCGTGGTACTCGAACGCCTCGGCGCCGTCCTCGGTGAGGGTGGCCGGGATGTCCTCGAAGACCATGGCGCCGCGCTCGCCCTGGCCCGGCGCGACGGCCGACAGATCGAGGCTGGCGAACTCGACGTCCTCGGTGGTGGTGCCGGCGACCGTGACGTCCGCGACGATCGATCCCGTGGTGCCCTCGGTGACGACCCGCAGTTCGGCCAGTTTCAGGTCCAACTCGCCGCCGTGGCCCAGGAAGTGGACGCTGCCGTCGAAGCCCGTGTCCACCGCGTGGGTGGTCGGGTCGTAGGTGCCGGTGCCGTCGGTGAAGCGGTGGCTGCCGTCGCCGTTGGTCTCGGCCCCGTCGGCGACGGTGATGCTGCCGCCGGCGATCGGGCCGCTGATGTAGCGGCGGAAGGACTCCTTGACGCCCCAGTCGAGCGTGCCGTCGGTGAGGCCGATGGCCGAGGGCGCGGGGGCGTCGGTGCCGCCGTCCTCGGCGAACGCCGGGGCGGCCAGGGCGGTGACACTCAGCACGGTGGCGGTGGCCGCCGCGAGCAGCAGGGGTCTGGTGGGCCTCATGCGGGGTCTGTCTCCTCGGATGGGGTGGTGTCGGTCGTTGTCTTTGGCCCCGCGCGGCGGTTGCGGCGCAGGATGCCGAACGCGAGGGCGGCCAGGGCGAGTAGGAGCCCGGCGACGATCGCGAACAGGGTGAGGGCCGAGGCGCCGCGGTCGATGTCCTCGGCCTGGACGGACTCCTCGTCGGCGTACGGCTCCCCGGTCGCCGGCTCGGCCGCGGCGGTGGGTTCGCTGCCCAGGTCGGGCAGGGCGGGCAGTTCGGCGTCGGGGTCGAGGGCGACGGCGAGGGTGATCGGGTCCATCTCGGTGCCGGGCCGGTAGAGGCCACCGAAGGCCGCCGCGCCCTGCTCGGTCAGTTGGGCCGGCACCTCGGTCAGGAGGATCAGGCCGTCCCGGGGGGCCAGTCGCTCGGGCTCGGCGGCGAAGGTGACCAGCGGCAGGTCCTCCTCCTGGCCCTGCTCGCTCGCGGTGACGTCGGCGGCCAGGGTGCCGGTGCCGTCCGCGACGGAGACGGTCACGCCGCCGAGGGTGAGGTCGAGGTCGGTGCCTGTGAAGGTGACGGCGCCGTCGAACTCGGCCTGGAGCGTGCCGGCTTCGGGGTCCGCGGTGCCCCGACCCGCCGGGAACCTGAAGAGCGCGCCGCCGTCCTGTGCGCCGTCGGTGAGCGTCCATCCGCCGGCCGCGATCTCGCCGGTGACGTACTCGCGGAAGGTGCGGCGGACGCCCCAGTCGACCACGGCGTCGGCGAACTCCCCGGTGCCCTCGGCCGGTTGGTCCTGCTCCTCGCCGGTCTCCTCGGGCTCGGGCTCGGTCTCGGTCGCGGCCGGCTCGGGGTCCTCGGTGTCGGCGGTGAGCGTCACGGGGTCGAGGGCTTCGCCCGCCTGGTAGTAGCCGGCGAAGGCGGTCGCGCCCTCGGCGGTGAGGGTGGCGGGGATGGCGGAGACGGCGATCCGGGTGCCGCCGCGCAGGTCGACGCCGGTCAGGTCGAGCGCGGCCAGCGGCACCTGCGTCGACTCGGTGATCTCGCCGCTGCCGCGCGCCTTGCCGCGCATGTCGGCGTAGAGGGTGCCGGAGCTGCCGGCGACGCTGACCGTGGGGTTGCTGATGGTGAGGTCCAACTCGTATGAGCCGTCGTCCTGTTGGTGCCCCACGAAGCGGACGCCGCCCGAGTAGCCGGCGGTGAGGGCGCCGGTCTCCGGGTCGTAGTCGCCGCTTGCCGAGTGGAAGCGGAACTGGCTCTGGCCGACGGTCGCTGCGCCGCCGCTCAGCGTCCAACTGCCGCCGGCGATGGGGCCCGTGACATAGCTCTGGAACGACGAACGGATGCCCCAGTCGAGCCGGCCGCCGGCCACGGCGCGTTCGGCGGCGTGCGCGACGCCCGAGAGCGGCGCGAGCGACAGCGCGAGCAGCACGGGCAGCGCGAGCGGCAGAAGCGTGGCGAGTGACAACAGGGCACGTGGACGCGGGTGTCCGGGCAGCATCCTGGACAGCATCGAAGGGACCCTCCCGACAACCAGGGGCGACAAACTGAGGTTAGGCTAACCTAAGTCTCGGCGGCAGATGGCCACCCCGGGAAAGAAGCAGGGAGAGGTGCGGAGACATGAAGCGAGCTGGTCCCCTGACGGCCGTTCTCGGCGCGCTGCTCCTGCTGCCGGCGCTGGCCGCCTGCGGCGGCTCGGCCGCCGGCTCGGGGGACGACGGCCCGTCCACCAGCGTGGTGGAGACCGTCGTCGACCGGGTGGAGCCGCTGTCAGGGCCGGCGCCGACGCCGGAGCTCCCGGTGACGGTCGACTCGGCGGACGGCGAGCGGGTGACCGTGGAGTCCGCCGGGCGCATCGTGCCGCTCTCCGGCTCGCTCTCCGAGATCGTCTTCACGCTCGGGCTCGGCGAGCGGGTGATGGCCCGCGACGTCACGGCCACGTTCGAGCAGGCGGCGGAGCTGCCGGTGGTCACCAGGGGCCACGACGTCTCGGCCGAGAGCGTGCTGTCGCTGCGGCCCGACGTGGTGCTGGCCGAGTCGACGAGCGGGCCCGCGGAGGCCGTCGACCAGATCCGCTCCGCCGGCGTGCCGGTGGTGGTGCTCGACGCGGCGCTCGACCTGGACTCCGTGGCGAGCAGGATCGAGGCGGTGGCCACGGCGCTCGGCGTGCCGGCCGCCGGCGAGGAGCTCAACTCCCGCACGGCGGACCGGATCGCGGCCGTCCAGCGCGACCTCCCGGCGGACGGCGACCGGCCGCGCGTGGCGTTCCTCTACCTGCGCGGCTCGGCCTCCGTCTACCTGATCGGCGGCGCCGAGTCCGGCGCGACCTCGCTGATCGAGGCCGCGGGCGGCATCGACGCGGGCGCGGACTCGGGCCTCGACCGGGACTTCACCCCCATCACGAGCGAGGCGCTGGTCGCCGCGGCGCCGGACGTGATCCTGGTGATGACCAAGGGCCTGGAATCGGTCGGCGGCGTCGACGGCCTCCTCGAACTCCCCGGCGTCGCCCAGACCCCCGCCGGCATGGACCGCCGCGTCGCCAGCGTCGAGGACGGCATGCTCCTCAACTACGGCCCCCGCACGGACCAGGTGCTCGCCTCCCTCACCACCCAGATCCACGAGACGGGCTCCGCCCGATGAGACGTCCTCGGGCCGGACGGGCCACGCCCCGCGCCGCAGGCGCGGAGGTGGCCGCCAGGCCCGCCGCCGGTGCGGCGAGCGCCGAAGGCGCGGGGGTACGGCCGGCCGGCGCCCAGGGGCCTGCGGAGCCGGGCGCCTTGGCGGCGCAGCCGTCCGGCCCTGCCGCGGAAGACGAAGGAACCCCTCGGCCGGCGTCGCCCAACTTCGCACAAGCGACCGGCGAAGCGGAACCTCTCCGGGGCGGCACGGGCGACGCCCGCCGAGCAGCCCGCGAAGCCGGCACGGACGCACGGCCTCACGTCGCCGAAGCCGCGCCGCGGTCCCGCGCCGGAGGCGCGGACCCGCGGCCGGCGGCCGAGCCCGTCACGGAAGCCGACAGCGTCGGTTGGCCGGCCGGTGCGGCAGGTGCCGCCAGCGCGGCTACGCCGGGGCACCCGCCCCGCTCCGCACGGGCGACCGGCGAAGCGGAAGCCCCCGCCGGCTCCGCCGGGGGCGCGCCGGCGCGGAGGGGTGGGTGGGTGGGGGCGGTGCTGCTGGTCGCGCTCGTCGCGACGGCGACGTTGGCCGCCGCGGTCGGCGCGTACGAGATCCCGCTCGGTGAGCTGGTCGGGTCGGTCCGGCACCGGCTGCACCTCGGTGGGCAGCCGCTCGACCGGATCGGGGAGAGCGTGCTGTGGGACGTCCGGCTGCCCCGCGTCGTGCTGGCGATGCTCGTCGGCGCCTCGCTCGGCTGCGCCGGCGCGCTGATGCAGGGCGTCTTCGGCAACCCGCTCGCCGAACCCGGCGTGATCGGCGTGTCGACGGGCGCCGCCGTCGGCGCGGTCGCCGCGATCGCGTTCGGCATCGACGTCCTCGGCAACTGGACGGTCACCGTCTTCGCGTTCGTGACCGGTCTGTTCACGGTGGGGCTGGTGTACGCGCTCTCCAGGGCCGGCGGTCGGAGCGAGGTGGTGACGCTGATCCTCACCGGCATCGCCGTCAACGCCTTCGCCATGTCGCTCGTCGGCCTGTTCATCTTCTTCGCCGACAACGCCCAGGTCTCGCAGATCACCTTCTGGCAGCTCGGCTCGCTCTCCCAGGCCACCTGGCCCAAGGTGCTCGCGGTGCTGCCCTGCGCCGCCCTCGGGCTGCTGGTCGCCCCCGGCTACGCCCGGCGCCTCGACCTGCTGGCGCTGGGCGAGCGCCCCGCGCGTCATCTCGGCGTGAACGTCGAGCGGTTGCGGGTCTCGCTGATCCTGGTGGTCGCGCTCCTCACCGCCGCGGCCGTGGCGGTGGCTGGCGTCATCGGCTTCGTCGGACTGGTCGTGCCGCACCTGCTGCGCATGGTCGCCGGTCCCGGGCACCGCTTCCTGGTGCCGGGCAGCGCCCTCGCCGGGGCGCTGGTGCTGCTCGCGGCCGACCTCGTCGCCCGCACCGTCGCCGAGCCGGCCGAGCTGCCGCTCGGCGTGATCACCGGGCTGATCGGCAGCCCGTTCTTCTTCTGGCTGCTCCGCAGGACCCGCGGCCGGCAGGGGGGTTGGGCGTGATCGGCCGGCTGTTGCGCGCCAGGGCGCCCGAGCCACCGGCCAGGCCCGCGCCGGGCGAGCCGCTGGCCCAGGCCGTCTCGCTCGGTGTCGACCTCGGCGGCCGTGCCGTGCTGAACGATGTCGACCTCACCGTGCGCGCCGGCGAGTTGCTGGCCCTGGTGGGCCCCAACGGCGCCGGCAAGTCCACGCTGTTGGCGGCGTTCGCCGCCGACCTGCCGCCCTCGGCGGGGAGGTTGACGATCGCCGGCCGCCCGCCGGGCGCCTGGGGCGCGCGGGGGCTCGCGCTGCGCCGTGCCCTGTTGCCCCAGTCGGCGACGCTGGCCTTCCCGTTCACCGTCGCCGAGGTGGTGCGGATGGGGCGCGCGCCGTGGGCCGGGACACCGGCCGAGGACGAGGACGACGCGGCGGTCGCCGAGGCGATGGCCGCCACCGAGGTCACCCCGTTCGCGGCGCGGCCCTTCTCGGCGCTCTCCGGCGGCGAACGCGCCCGGGTGGCGCTGGCCAGGGTGCTGGCCCAACGGGCGCCGCTGCTGCTGCTCGACGAGCCGACGGCCGCCCTCGACCTGCGCCACCAGGAGCTGGTGCTCGGCGTCTGCCGGGCGCGCGCCGCGGCGGGCGACGCCGTCGTGGTGGTGCTGCACGACCTCGGCCTGGCCGCGGCCCACGCGGACCGGGCCGCCGTGCTGCACGGCGGCCGGATCGCGGCCGACGGGCCGCCGGAGGCGGTCTTCACCGAGGAGTCGCTGAGCCGGGTCTACCAGCACCCGGTGGAGGTGCTGCCGCATCCGGAGACGGGGGTGCGTCTGGTGGTGCCCCGTCGCGTGGCGCGATCCGGCCGGTGAGCCCCACAAGCAGGGAAAGTTATAGCCAACGCACGCCAAACGGTAGTTGGATGCCCTAGCCTTTTCTGCGGCCCGGCGCGAACTCAGGGGGAGATGAGGACGCGCCGTTCTTCTTCGTATCTCCGCCTCATCAACGCAGTACCGTTGCACTCCTGCCGCAACGGCTTCACCGCTCTCGTGTTGTCGCATCACCTTGGGGGGTCCATGCGTCATCATCAGCCCGACAACTCGGCGACCGGGCTCGTCCGAAGACCAACGGCGGCGCCGCGGCCCATCGGCCGTCGTGAAACCTCCCGCTGGTACCCGCCACTCGCCGTCGCCGCCGACGTGTCGGGCGTCTTCGTCCCCGTCCTCGCCGTCTACGGCCTGGCGGCCGAGCCCCGCCCGCTGGCCGCCGCCACCGTCGCGACCGTCTCCTGGGTCACCGTCCGGGTGATCCACCACCGCTACCGCCCCCGTTCGCTGGGCGAGACCCGCGGCCTGCTGCCCACCGTCCACGACTGGCTGATCTTCCTGGGTCTGTTGGCCGGCCTGCGCGCCGTCACCGGCGAACAGTCGGCCGTCGCCTCGGCGTTAGCCGCCCTCCTGCCCTCCCTGCTGATCACCGCGGCGACGGGCGCGCTGATCCACCGTCACCTGCTGGCGCAGCGGCACCGGGCCCAGGCCGTGCGGCGGGTGCTGGTGGTGGGAGAGCCGGGGCCGGTCGACGAGGTCACCGCGCAGCTGGCCGCCCGCACCGACCACGCCTATGTCGTCATCGGCACCGTGCTGGTCGGCGACGCGGGCGAACTCACCTCGGGCGTCCCGGAGATGGGACGGCTCCCGGCGGCCGTCGACCGCTCCCCCGCCATACCGGACCTGATACCCGAGGGCCCGGACGGCTCCACGGTGCTGGCCGCGGCCCGTCGGCAGGACGCGGACCTGGTGCTGGTCGCGCCCGGCTGCCTGCTCACCGGCGAGCGGCTGCGCCGCGTCTGCTGGGCCGTCCAGGACGCCGGCCTGCAACTCGCCGTCGCCTCCGGCCTCTCGGAGGTGGCGCTGCGCCGGCTGACGGTCTCCACCGCCGCCGGGCTCAACCTCCTGCACATCGCCCCGCCGCTGCGCAACGGCCCGCAGCCGGCCCTGAAGTCGGTCCTCGACCGGGTGGCGGCCGGCGTGGCGCTCGTGGTGCTCTCCCCGCTGCTGCTCACCCTGGCGCTGGCCGTCAGCCTGGACTCGCGTGGGCCGGCGCTCTACCGGCAGACCAGGATCGGCTACCGCGGCACCCCGTTCACGTTGTGGAAGTTCCGCACCATGGTCGCGGACGCCGAGTCGCGGCGGCCCGAACTCGAGGGGCTCAACGAACATCTGAGTGGCCCGCTGTTCAAGATCCGCCGCGATCCCCGGGTGACCAGGCTCGGCCGTTTCCTGCGCCGCACCTCGCTGGACGAACTCCCCCAGCTCGTCAACGTGTTACGCGGCCAGATGTCACTGGTCGGGCCGCGGCCGCCGCTGCCGGAGGAGGTGGCGCGCTACGGCGCGGTGGAGCTGCGCCGGCTCGGCGTCAAGCCGGGGATCACCGGCCCCTGGCAGGTCAGCGGCCGCTCTGACCTGTCGTGGGACGAGGGCCTGGCGCTCGATCTCTTCTACACCGACAACTGGTCGGTGACCGGCGACCTGGACGTCCTGGCCCGCACCTTCCGCGCGGTCGTCGACGGCCGGGGCGCCTACTGATGGCCCGTGCGGGCCGGCGCGGGCACGGTGGCGTAGCTGCGGGGACGCTCACCGGCCGCGCCCTCACCCAGCCACCACTCGTAGGTCTCCCGGACGCCGCGCGGCAGCGGCGTCCGGGGCGTGAAGCCGAGCGCGGCGAGCCGGGAGACGTCGAGCAGCTTACGGGGGGTGCCGTCCGGCTTGCTCGGGTCCCAGGCGATCCGGCCGGTGAAGCCGACGGCCTCCGCGATGACCGCGGCCAGCTCGGCGATCGTCAGGTCCTCGCCTACGCCGACGTTGACCGGCGAGTCGCCGTCGTACTCGCGCAGCAGGGTGACGCAGGCGCGGCCGAGGTCGTCGCTGTGCAGGAACTCGCGGCGCGGCGTGCCGGTGCCCCACAGCGTCACCTCCTCGCGCCCGTCCCGCTTCGCCTCGTGGAAGCGGCGGATCAGCGCGGGCAGCACGTGCGAGTTCTCCGGGTCGAAGGTGTCGCCCGGGCCGTAGAGGTTGGTGGGCAGGGCCACCACGTAGGAGCGCCCGAACTGCCGCCGGTAGGACCTGACCTGGGAGATGCCGGCGATCTTGGCCAGCGCGTAGGGCTCGTTGGTCGGCTCCAACGGGCCGGTCAGCAGGGCGTCCTCGGTGATCGGCTGCGGCGCGTGCTTGGGGTAGATGCACGAGGAGCCGAGGAACAGCAGCCGGTCGACGCCGGCCGCGTGCGCGCCGGCGATCACGCTGAGCTGGATGCGCAGGTTGTCCTCGAGGAACGGCACCGGGTAGCGGTCGTTGGCCAGGATCCCGCCGACCGTCGCGGCGGCGAGGACCACCGCGTCGGGTCGGGTGTCGCGCAGGTGGCGCAGGGTCGCGTCGGCGTCCCGCAGGTCGAGCTCCGCGCGGGTCCTGGTCAGCACCTCGTAGCCCTGTTCCGCGAGTTGGCGGGCGATGGCGCTTCCGGCCAGGCCGCGGTGCCCCGCGACGAAGATCCGCGCGTCGGGCGGCAGCAGTGTCGTCATGGCAACGGATTGTTGCATAACCACACATATCTCTCTGTTCTTCCCGAAGAGAAAGGCTGGGGCCGCGATGAGTGGCGGTAACAGGACGGCGTTGATCACCGGCGTCACCGGACAGGACGGCTCGTACCTCGCCGAACTGCTGTTGGCCAAGGGCTACACGGTGCACGGCCTGCTGCGGCGGTCCTCCTCGTTCAACACCGAGCGGATCGACCACGTCTACCAGGGGCCGCAGGAGCCGTCCCGGACGCTGGTGCTGCACCACGCCGACCTCTCCGACGGCGTGGCCCTGGTGAACCTGCTGCGCGAGCTGAGACCGGACGAGGTCTACAACCTGGGCGCCCAGTCGCACGTCCGGGTCTCGTTCGACGTCCCGATGTACACCGGGGACGTGACCGGGCTCGGCACGCTGCGGCTGCTGGAGGCGATCCGCGCCAGCGGCATCGACACCCGCATATACCAGGCGTCCTCGTCCGAGATGTTCGGCGCGACGCCGCCGCCGCAGAACGAGGAGACGCCGTTCCACCCGCGCAGCCCGTACGGCTGCGCCAAGGTCTACGGCTACTGGTCCACCGTCAACTACCGTGAGGCGTACGGCCTCTACGCGGTCAACGGGATCCTGTTCAACCACGAGTCGCCGCGCCGGGGCGAGACGTTCGTGACCCGCAAGATCACCCGGGCCGTGGCCAGGATCAGGGCCGGGCTCCAGGACCGGCTCTACATGGGCAACCTGGACGCGGTGCGCGACTGGGGCTACGCGCCGGAGTACGTCGAGGCGATGTGGCGGATGCTCCAGCAGGACGAGCCCGGCGACTACGTGGTGGCCACCGGGGTGGCGGCCACGGTGCGGGACTTCCTGGAGGCCGCCTTCGCGGCCGGCGGGCTCGACTGGACGGAGTACGTGCGGTTCGACCCCAAGTACGAGCGGCCGAGCGAGGTGGACGCGCTGATCGGGGACGCGTCCAAGGCGCGGGAGGTGCTGGGTTGGAAGGCGGAGGTGCGCTGGCGCGAGCTGGCCGAGCTGATGGTGGCCGCCGACATCGAGACGCTGGACGCCGAGTTGAGCGGCCGGCGGGTCCGGATCGACCGCTGAGCGACCGCGTGCGCCGGGGCGTCACCACGCGCCCCGGATTCACCACCGTTCGCGCACAACCTGACGGGCCGTTGGTTGGTCCTAGTTGCGCCGGATGGCGGCACAGTGCGGATCGGTAAGGCTGGTTGGGTAGTGGGTGAGGCGATGAGAGCCAGGGGCTTGCGGCGGTTCCTTGCGCGGCGGACACGGCTGGGCGGGGCCGGGGTCGTGGTGGCGTTGGCGGGTGGGTTGTTGGCCGGGCCCGCCGCGCCGGCGGCGGTCGCGGTGACGGAGCCGGTCGGGATGACCGCCGACGAGCTGCCGACCTGGCAGACCAACGGCATCGTGTACGCCCTCGCCGAGGCCGACGGCGTCGTCTTCGTCGGCGGCACCTTCTCCGCCGTCCGGCCGCCCGGGGCCGAGGCCGGCACGCAGGAGCGTCCCGCCGGCAACTTCGTCGCCCTGGACGCCGCCACCGGCGAACCCGTCGACTGCGACCTGTCGTTCTCGGTGGGCTCGGGCACCGCCACCGTGCGGGCGCTGGCCGTCTCACCCGACGGGCGCACCCTGTACGTCGGCGGCACCTTCGGCTCGGTCAACGGCGTCGGCGCCAGCAGCGTCGCCGCCTTCGACATTCCGAGCTGCACCCGCAGGCCCTTCCCGCCGGCCGCCAACGGCATGGTGCGGGACATCGCCGCCACCGCCGACCGCGTCTACCTGGCCGGCGACTTCACCCAGATCGGCGGCACGGCCCGCGGCCGGTTCGCGGCCGTCACCACCGACGGCGCCGTGGTGCCCGGCTGGGTGGCCAACGCCGACGAGATCGGCAAGGCCGTCGAGCTCACGCCCGACGGGCGCAACGTGCTGCTCGGCGGCGACTTCTACACCATGAACGGCGCCAACTCCCACGCCCTGGCCGTGGTCAGCGCCAGCACCGGCGCCAACGTCCGCACCTACCCGCTCGGGTTCATCGACGACGGCTCCACCGTGCAGGACATCGCGGTCGACGCCACCGGCTTCTACACCGCCAACGAGGGCACCGGCGGTGGCGTGTTCGACGGCCGCATCGCGCTCGACCTGGCCACCTTCAACGAGCGCTGGCGCGACACCTGCCTGGGCGCCACCCAGGACGTCGCGGTGCACGGCTCCGTGGTCTACAGCGCGCACCACGCCCACGACTGCTCCAGCATGGGCGAGTTCCCCGACCAGGAGCGCTACCACCTGTTCGCGCAGGCCGTGGACACCGGCGAGAAGCTGGGCTGGTTCCCCAACACCAACGACGGCCTGGGCGAGGCGCTCGGCCCGCGCACCCTGCTGGCCGTCACCGACCACCCCACCGACGACCGGGACTTCATGTGGGTGGGCGGCGGCTTCACCACCGTCAACGGCGCCCCGCAGTGGGGCCTCACCCGCTTCGCCACCTCGCCCGACGTCGGCGCCCCCTCAGTCCCCGAGGCGCACGCCGCCAGCACCACGCCGGGACGCATCGACGTGACCTGGCGCCCCAGCCTCGACCTGGACGACAGCCGGCTCACCTACCGGGTCTACCGGGACGGCGGCAGCCAGCCGATCCACACCGTGCAGGCGTCCTCGGTCCCCTGGCGGCGCGCGCAGCTCAGCTTCGCCGACACCGGCATGTCGGCCGGCGAGAGCCACAGTTACCGGATCACCGCCACCGACGGCGCCGGCAACACCAGCGCGCTCTCCGCCCCCGTGACGGCGACGGCGGCCGGCGGCACCCAGCCGTACGTGACCGCCGTGCTGGCCGACAGCCCGCTGCTGTACTGGCGTTACGACGAGACCGCCAACAACTTCGCCTCCGACGCCTCGGGCAACGGCAACAACGGGGTGCACCGGGGCGGCCCGCAGCGCGGCGTGACACCGGGCGCCGTGCCGGGACCCGAGGCGACCGCCGTCGGCCACGACGGCGTCGACTCGTACACCTACAGCGACCGCTCCTTCTCCGGCCTGCAACGCTTCACCGTGGAGACGTGGTTCAGGACCACGACCACCTCGGGCGGCAAGCTGATCGGCCTCGGCAACCGCACGCTGCAGCCGAGCACCGCCCGCGACAACAACCTCTACATGCTCAACGACGGCCGGCTCTCGTTCGGCATCGTCAACAACAGCAACCGGGTCATCACCAGCTCCGGCCGCTACAACGACGGGCGTTGGCACCACGTCGCGGCGTCCGTCGGCGCGAACGGCATGCGGCTCTACGTGGACGGCCAGCAGGTGGCCAGCAACCTGCTCTACACGACCGCCCGCAACGTGACCGGCTACTGGCGGGCCGGCGGCGACTCCCTGGTCAACTGGGCCAACCGGCCGGCCAGCGACCTCTTCGCCGGCCAGCTCGACGAGACCGCCGTCTACCCCGCCCAGCTGTCCGCCGCCCGCGTCTCGGCGCACTACCAGGCGGCCTCCCAGCCGACCGACACCGTGACGACCGTGACGCCGACGGCCGACACCTATGTCAACGGCGCGGCGGCGACCACCACCTACGGCGGCCACCAGCAGCTGGCGGTGCGCGGCAGCAGCGCCTACGAGAGCTACCTCGGCTTCCGGCTGCCGGCCGCCCCGGCCGGGCAGGTGCTGAAGAGCGCCGCGCTGCGGGTGCGGGTCTCCGACGACTCGGTGGCGGGCTCGGTCGACGACTTCCAGGTGGTGCCGATCGACGGCGCCTGGGACGAGGCCACCACCACCTACGCCACCCGGCCCGCGCTCTCCGCCACGACACTCGGCACGCTGAGCGCCCCCGAGGCGCCCGGCGGCGTCCACTCGGTGCCGCTCGACCTGGCGACCGTGCGGGCCGCGCTCGGCGGCGACTTCGACGTGGCGCTGCGCGGCGCGGGCACGGACAGCCTGTGGCTGTGGGCCAGGGAGGCCGCCCAGAGCGGCTACCGGCCGCAGCTGGTGCTGACCTTCGGGGCACCCTGATGAGGGCCCGCGCACTGGCCTGCGGAGTGCTCCTGGCCGCCGTCGTCTCGCTGACCGCCTGCGGCGGCGGGGACGACGGCGGCCGGGCCGCCAGCGAGCCCGAGTCCGAGCGCACGGCGACCGCGACGGAGGGCCCCGAGGCGGCCGGCGACGAGGCCACGGCGGGCGCCACTCCCGACGCCGGCGCGGGCACCGGGCCGACCGACGACGGCGTTCCGGACGAGACCGTGCCCGAGGGGGAACTCACGCCCGCCGAGGGAGAGTTCGCCGAGGAGGAGCGGGAGTACCTGACCGACCGGGTGCCGGTGGGCGCCGACCCGGCCGCCATCCTGGAGATGGGCGACGAGGCGTGCTACCGCATCGGCTACCTGGAGCGGCACGACCGGGAGGGCGCGGTGCGGGCGTTGCGCGAGGGCGAGATCCCGGACGCGGCGGCCGCCGTCGAGCACCTGTGCCCGGAGTACGCCGAGCTGCTGGCCGAGGCGGAGTCCGAGGCGGCGACCGAAGAGTGACAGCGCGACAGGGAGACGAGTGACCCGACTACCGATCGTGGTGGCGATCCCCACCAAGAACGAGGCGGCCAACATCACCGGCGCGGTGCGTTCCGTCATCGACCACTTCGCGGCCGTGGTGGTCGTGGACTCCGACAGCACGGACGACACCCGCGCCCTGGCCAAGGCGGAGGGCGCGGAGGTCGTCCCCTACACCTGGGACGGCCGCTACCCGAAGAAGAAGCAGTGGTGTCTGGAGAACGTCCACCCGGAGACGGACTGGATGCTCTTCCTCGACGGGGACGAGACGCCGAGCGGCGAGCTGATCGCCGAGCTGCGGCGGATCTTCCACGACGGCCGACCGGTCCGCCCGGCGGCCTTCGACATCCCGCTCGGCTACTGGTTCGCGGGGCGGCGGCTGCGGCACGGCCACACCATTGTGAAGCGGGCGCTGCTCGACCGCACCCGGGCCAGGTTCCCGGAGCCCGACGACCTGGCCGCGCCGGGCATGGGCGAGCAGGAGGGTCACTACCAGCCGCTCGCGGAGCCGGTGCACCGGCTGCGGGCCCCCATCGAGCACCGGGACCTCGACCCGGTGCGGACCTGGTTCGACCGGCACAACCGGTACTCGGACTGGGAGGCGTGGCTTGAGCGCCACCCCGAGGTGCGGGAGCAGATCCGCACGGCGAAGACCCGGCAGGGGCAGATCTTCCACCGGGCGCCGTTCAAGCCGCTGTTGTCGTTCGGGTACTCCTACGTGTACCGGCGGGGCTTCCTCGACGGCCGGGCCGGTTTCGACTACGCGCTGGCCATGAGCTTCTACCGCTGGCAGATCGGGGTGAAGGCGCGGGAGGCGGCCGCCGCCGAGCGGCCGACCGACTGACCGGACGGGGCGGGGTCGGCTCCCCCGCTGATGCGGCGACCGGGTGGCAAACATATGTTTGCTTCCGTGAGCAGCAGTGGATCCAGTCAGCGGACTGTCGAAGCCCCGGCCCCCGCCCGGCTGCCCCCGGCGGCCGGGCGGCGGGCCACGCTGGTCGCGGCGGGCGTCTGCCTGGCGTCCTTCGTGGCCTTCTTCGTGGCGCAGCGGATGGCCGGCGTCACCTGGTTGGACCTGGACGTGTACCGGGCCGAGGGCTGGGCGATCCGCACCGGCGACAGCCTCTACGACCTGCGGGTCACCGAGCACGGGCTGCCGGCCACCTACCCCCCGTTCGCGGCGCTGCTCTTCGTCCCCCTGACCTGGGTCGGCGTGGAGACCATGCGGGTGGCGGCGACGGTGGGCAACCTGCTCCTGCTGCTCGCGCTGGTGTACCTGTCGCTGCGGCTGATCGGCCGACGGCCCCGGGGGCTGCCGCTCCCGGCGGCGGCCTGCGCGGTGGCCGCCGTGGCCGTCTGGTGCGAGCCGGTGTGGACCACGCTGCGGTACGGCCAGATCAACCTGCTGCTCGCCGTCCTGGTGCTGTGGGACCTGACCCGCAGGACCGGCCACCGCTGGGCCGGCGCCGGCATCGGCGTCGCCGCCGGCATCAAGCTCACCCCGGCGCTGTTCGCCGTGCTGCTCGCGGTGGCCGGCGGCGTGCTCGCGGTACGGCGGCTGCGGCGCGGCGCCCCGGCGTGGAACGAGCAGCTGCGGCGCGCGGCGGTGGCGGCGGGCGCGTTCTGCGCCACGGTGGCGATCGGGGCGCTGGCCGCGCCAGGCGACTCCCGCCGCTTCTGGACCGAGGTGGTCTTCGACAAGAACCGGGCCGGCCGGATCGAGGGCACGGCCAACCAGTCGCTGCGCGGGGTCATGGCCCGCGCCCTGCACACCGTCGACCCGGGCGGGGCGTGGCTGCTGCCGGGCCTGCTGGTCGGCCTCGTCGGCCTGGCCACGGCGGTGGCGGCGCTGCTGGCCGGGGACCGGCTGCCACACGCCCGTGCCTGGGCCGCCGTCAGCTGCGGGGTCACCGCGCTGGTGGTCAGCCCCATCTCCTGGTCGCACCACTGGGTCTGGGCGGTGCCGCTGGTGCTGCTGCTGGCCGCCGAGGCGGCACGCCGCCGGCACCGGTGGTGGGTGGCGGGGGCGGCCGCCACCGGGGTGCTGTTCTACACCTTCGCGCTGTGGTGGGTGCCGCACTTCAGGGACGACCACCCGGAGCTGCGGCAGTCCCCCGGCCAGATGCTGCTCTCCGGGATCTACCCGGGGATCGGCCTGGCCTTCCTGACGCTGGCGGCCGTGGTGGTCGCCAGGGCCTGGCTGCGCCGCCCGCCGGGACCGCTCATACCCGCGGTGGACCGGCCGCGCCGGTTACTCGCCCGTACACCGTGAGCAGCTCGTCGAGCACCGCGTCGATGGTGAAGTGCTCCTCGACCAGCCGGAAGGCGGCCTTGGAGGCCCGTTCGTTGGCCTCGGGCGCCAGCAGGTCGAGGATCGCCCCGCCGAGCCGGGGCCCGTTGTCCTCGTCCGCCCGGGAGGCCACCACCCGACCGGCGCCGGCCCGCGCCACGTCGGGGGCGAGCCCGGTGGTCTCGGTGACCACGACGGGCGTGCCCACCGACATGGCCTCCAGCGCCGAGACGGAGAAGGCGTCCTGGACCGACGGCAGCACGAACACGTCGGCCCGCCGCAGCCACGCCATCACCTCGGCCCGGTCGAGCGCCCCGACCCGGTCGAGCGAGCCGCGCACGCCGAGCGCGTCGGCGCGGGCCAGCGTGTCGGCGAGCGCGCCGGTGTCGGGTCCGGCCAGCACGAAGCGGGCGTCGGGGTGGCGGGCCAGCACGGTGGGCATGGCGGCCACGAAGTCCGCCGGGCGCTTGCCGGCCTGCACCCGGGCCAGGTAGAGCACGGTCGGCGGTCCCGACGTCTTGCGGCGCCGCTCCTGCGCCGGCACGCCGTTGACCAGCCGGTACTGCGGCGCGATGGGCTCCGGCGCGACCACGGCGGCGGTCTCGGCCCGCTCCCGCTCGGTCAGGTGGAGCACGGCGTCGGCGCGGCGCAGCACCCGGCGCACGCCGAGCGCGTCCACCAGCCTGGCCACCCGCTTCTCGGTCGGGTCCACCATGCCGTGGGTCTGCAGCACCAGCGGGGTACCGGCCTGGAGCGCGAGCAGCGCGACCGGCAGCGTGATCAGGTCGCGCATCAGGTGCACGTGGACGAGCTCGGCGGACCTGACGTAGGACCAGGCGCGGGCCAGCAGGGTCGGGGAGGTGATGCCGCTGACCTCGAACCTGGGCAGCACGTGCCGGGCCTGGAAGAGCCGGACGTGGGCGCCCTCCACCTCGCGCGGCAGTTCCGCACCCGCCCCGAAGCCGTCCCCCAGGGCGGCGAGCACCGCCCGGTGCCCGCGCTCGCGGAGCCCCCGGCACTGGCTCAGCGCGACCCTGGTGGGGCCGCCGAACTCGTGCGTGGGCGTGTGCAGGGTCACCACGTGCAACACCTTCATGCCACGAACTCCCTCCCCCCACCACGTCGTTGGCCGATCGGTGGACGTCCCAGGCTACTGGTCGTGGCCGGCCGCAGCGGCCCGGCCCGGGTGGTGGCGGCCGAGGGGCAGCACCATCGGGGTGTCGCTGACCGGGTCGACGGTGACGCGGCAGCGCAGCGCGAACACGTCGGTGACCGTCTCCTCGGTGATGACCTCGGCCGGGGTGCCCTCGGCGACGATCCGGCCGGCCTTCATGGCGACGACGTGGTCGGCGTAGCGGCAGGCCTGGTTGAGGTCGTGGAGCACCATCACGATGGTCCGTTTCCGGTCCCGGTTGAGGTCGGTGACGAGATCCAGGACGTCGATCTGGTGGGTGAGGTCCAGGTAGGTGGTGGGCTCGTCGAGCAGCAGCACCGGGGTGTCCTGGGCGACGGCCATGGCGAGCCAGGCGCGTTGCCGCTGCCCGCCGGAGAGTTCGTCGACGGTGCGGTCGGCGTGTTCGGCCATGCCGGTGGCGTCGAGGGCGTCGCGCACGGCTCGTTCGTCGGCGGTCGACCACTGGCGCCACCAGGTCTGGTGCGGGGCGCGGCCGCGGCTGACCAGGTCGACGACGGTCAGGCCCTCGGGGGCGATCGGGGACTGCGGCAGGATGCCGAGGTGCTGGGCCAACTCCCTGGTGGGCAGGGTGTGCAGGGCCCGGCCATCGAGGTGGACGGCGCCGTGGCGCGGCGTGAGGAGCCGGGCCAGGGCGCGCAGCAGCGTCGACTTGCCGCAGGCGTTGGCGCCGACGATGGCGGTGATGCGGCCCGGCGGCACGGTCAGGTCGAGGTCGGTGACCACCGTGCGGTCCCCGTAGGCCAACGTGAGGCCGGTGGCGCGGAGTTCGGGATGGGACGGCACGGCGGGTCAGCCTCCTTGGCCCGAGCGGTTGGCCCGGGCGAGCAGCCAGAGCAGGAAGGGGGCGCCGAGGACGCCGGTGACGACGCCGACGGGGAGTTCGACGTCGGCGAGCAGCCGGCGGGCGGCGAGGTCGGCGGCGAGGACGACGAGGGCGCCGGTGAGTGCCGAGGCGACCAGCGGCGGCCAGGCGGTGCGCGCGAGCCGCTGCGCGATCTGCGGCGCGGCCAGGGCGACGAAGGCGACGGGTCCGGCGGCGGCGGTGGCGAAGGCGACGAGGCCGACGCCGGTGAACATCAGCCCGAGGCGCACCCGTTGGACGGGGGTGCCGAGCCCGGTGGCCACGTCGTCGCCGAGTTGGAGGATCCTGAGGTGGCGGGCGAGCAGCAGGGCGGCGGGGATCAGCACCGCCGACGCCCAGGCGAGCGGGGCGACATGGGCCCAGTCGCGGCCGTTGAGGTTGCCCACCAGCCAGCCGAGGGCCGCCTGTGCCTGGAACCGGCCGCCGCGCGCCAGGAGGTAGTCGGTGACGCTGGCACAGACCCAGGAGACGCCGACGCCGACCAGCACGATGCGGTAGCCGGTGGTGCCGCGCCGCCAGGCCAGGGCGTGCACGAGCAGCGCGGTGGCGAGGGCACCGAGCAGCCCGAGGGTCTGGGTGCCGAGGCCGGTGCCGAAGCCGAGCACGAGGCCGGCGACGACGGCGGTGCCGGCGCCCTGGGTGATGCCGATCAGGTCCGGGCTGGCCAGCGGGTTGCGGGTCATGGTCTGGAAGATCGCGCCCGACATGCCGAAGGCGAGTCCGGCGAGGAGCCCGACGAGCGCGCGGGGCAGCCGGAACTCCCGCACCACCAGGGCGGTTCCCGGGTCGGCGGTGCCGGTGAGGGCGGCGACCACGTCGCCGAGCGGGAGCGGGATGTCGCCGACCGCGAGTCCCCAGCAGAAGAGGAGCAGCACGGCGCCGAGCAGGCCGAGGCAGACGGCGAGTTGGCGGGGCCGCAGCACGCCCGAGACGGGCGGGGCGGCGAGCCTGAAGTGGGTGGGCCCGGAACGGGTGGGCCTGAAGTGGGTGGTCATGGCGGTCACACCTCGGTCAGGCGCTGGCGGCGCACCAGGGCGACGAAGAACGGGCCGCCGACGAAGGCGACCAGGACGCCGGCCTGGATCTCGACGGGCCTGGCGACCAGCCGGCCGGCCACGTCGGCGACGAGCAGCAGGCAGGGCGCCAGGGCGGCCGAGATCGGCAGCAGCCAGCGGTGGTCGGGGCCGATGCCGGCGCGCCGGGCGAGGGCCCTGGCCAGGTGCGGCACGACGAGGCCGACGAAGACGACCGGGCCGATCAGGGCGACGGAGCCGCCGGTCAGCAGGGTCACGGCGACCACCCCCTGGGCCCGGACCAGGCCGACGCGCCGGCCGAGCGAGGTGGCCACGTCCTCCCCCAGCGCCAGGCTGTTGAGGGCGGGCGCGCAGGCCAGCGCGAGCAGCGCGCCGAGCACCAGGAACGGCAGCACCCGGGTCAGCCCGTCGCCGTTCTGGCCGGCGAGCGAGCCGGCGGCCCAGAACCGGTAGCGGTTGAGGGCGTCCGGGTCGGTCAGCACGATGCCGCTGGTGAGGGAGGACAGCAGCGCGGTGACGGCGACGCCGGCGAGCGCGAGCTTGACGGGGGTGAGCCCTGAGGCGCCGAGCCGGCCGAGGAGGTAGACGGTGACGCCGGCGACCAGCGCCCCGGCGAGCGCGAACCAGATCCGGCCGGTGAGGGTGGAGAGGCCGAGCACCCCGGCGGCCAGCACGACGCCGAAGGCGGCGCCGGCGCTGATGCCGAGGATGCCCGGGTCGGCGAGCGGGTTGCGGGTGAGGGCCTGGAGCAGCGCGCCGGCCAGGCCGAGCGCCACGCCGACGGACAGGCCGAGGGCGGTGCGCGGCACCCTGGAGGACCAGATGACGTCGTCCACGCGGGCGTCGGGGGCGTCGCCGAGCAGGGTGCGCACCACCTGGTCGGGTGGCACGCTCAGCGCGCCGAACGCGATGGACAGCAGGCAGGTCACCGCGAGGGCGCCGAGCAGCCCGGCCACCAGGGGGACGCGCCCGCGCACCGCACCGCTCACCGCGCGACCGGGACTTCGGTGTCCGGGTCGCCGTCGACGGCGGCGGCGAGTCGCGGTACCAGCTGGTCGAGGACGTAGGGCAGGCTCAGCACGCTGGAGAAGCCGTAGGCGACGCCGAAGTCGCTGTTCTCCTCGACGAAGACCTCGCGGCCCTCGGTGACCACGGCCAGGTCACCGTAGAGCGGGTCCTGGTGCAGCTGCTCGGCGCCTTCCTCGGGGTCGGGCACGCTCCACACGACGGTGCCCTGGTCGAGGAGGTCGGTGCGCTCCTCGCTGATGTTGGCGCCGAACTCGTCGCCGATGACGGCGTCGACGTCCTCGGGGTAGGTGAAGCCGAGGTCGGTGAGCATGCGGGAGCGCGGGTCCTCACCGCCGAAGACCCAGTAGCCCTCGTAGGGGGAGGCGGGGATGGCGGTGGCCTCGGCGAACTCCGGGTGTTCGGCGCGGGCTTCGGCGAAGAGTGCGTCGACGTCCGCGATCAGCTGCTCGGCCTCGTCGGCCCGGCCCAGGATCCGGCCGATGGTCTCGGTCTGCTGCCGCCACGGCACGCCGTAGTCGACGTACTCGGCGGGCTGGGCCACCACGGGGGCGATCTCGGAGAGGCTGTCGTACTGCTCCTGGGTGATGCCCGCGTACTGGGCGATGATCACGTCCGGCTGGAGGAGGGCTATCTCCTCCAGTTGGGGCCCGGTGCCGGTGTCGGTGAGCAGGGTGGGGAGTTCGGCGTCGCCGAGCAGGTCGGTGGCCCAGGGGCCGATGGCGGCCTCGTGGGTGCCGTACCAGTCGGTGGTACCGACGGGGACGGTGCCCAGCGCGAGCACGGCATCGTGGTCGGTGAGGCCGACGGTGACGACGCGCTCGGGTTCGGCGTCGACGGTGGTGGAGCCGTACTTGTGGTCGATGGTGACCGGGAAGGCGCCGCCGGCGGCGTCGGCGCCCTCGGAGGTGTCGGCGCCCTCGGAGCCCGAACCGCAGGCGGTCAGCGGGAGCAGGGCGGCGGCGAGGGCGACGGCGGCCAGCCGTCTGGGTGAGCGGTGCATCGTTCTGGTTCCTTCTGGAGCGGACGGGTCGGGGTCAGTGGGCGGTGCGGTGGTCGGACCAGGCGTCCCAGAGCGCGGCGTACCGCCCGCCGGCCGCGCGGAGTTCGTCGTGGGTGCCGCTCTCGACGATCCGGCCCCCGGCCATCACCACGATCCGGTCGGCGGTGGCGGCCTGGGTGAGCCGGTGGGCGACGACGAGGGCGGTGCGGCCGTCGAGCGCGCGGTCGGCGGCGCGCTCCAGCGAGCGGGCGCCCGTGCTGCCGGCCTCGGCGGTCGCCTCGTCCAGCACGGCGATCGCCGGGTCGGCCAACACAAGCCGGGCCAGGGCGAGTTGCTGGGCCTGGGCGGCGGTGAGCCGGTGGCCGCCGGCGCCGACGACGGTGTCGAGTCCGCCGGGCAGCGCCTCGGCCCAGTCGAGCGCGCCGACCAGGTCGAGGGCGGCGCGCAGCTCGGTCTCGGTGGCCTCGGGCCTGGCGAGCCGCAGGTCCTCGGCGAGGGGTCCCGCGAAGACGTGCACCTCCTGGGTGACGAGCCCGACGGCACCGCCCCTGCCGATCCGTCCCGCGGTCGGCCGGTGGACTCCGGCGATCAGCCTGGCCAGCGTGGACTTGCCCGCGCCGCTCGCGCCGACCAGCGCCACCCGCTCCTTGGGGCGCAGCGCGAGGTCGACCTCGTGCAGCACGGTCCTGCCCGGCTCGTAGGCGTGGTCGAGCGCGGTGACGGTGACCCGGCCCGGGTCCTCGGTCGGGGCGGCGGGTTCCGCGTCGGCGGCGGGTTCTGGCTGGGGGTGGTGGGCGACGCCGACGATGCGGGCGAGGCCGGCCTGGGCGCTCTGCGCGTCGTCCATCAGCACCAGCGCGGCGTTGATCGGCGTGAACAGGCTGTGGAAGTAGAGGGCGGCGGCGGTGGCGGTGCCGACGGAGGCCGAGCCGTCGCGCACCAGCAGGTAGCCGGTGACCAGCACGGCGGCGAGGCCGGCGAACTCGGCCAGGTGCAGCCGGGAGTAGAAGCTGATGACCAGCCGCACCTCGCGCATGGTGAGGTCGAGGGCGGCCAGCGAGCCGCGTTCGACCCGCTCGGTGTGGTGCGCCTCGTGGCGGAACGCGCGGACGGTGCGGGCGCCGCCGAGCGTCTCGAGCAGCCGCTGCTGCACCCCGGCGACGGCGACGCGTTGGCGGGCGTAGAGCGGCACGGCGTGGCGCAGGTACCAGCGGGCGGTGTGGGCCTGGACCGGGACGCCGACGAGCGCGGCGAGCAGGAAGCGCCAGTCGAGCAGGGCGAGGGCGCCCAGGGTGAGGACGATGGCCAGCGCGGAGCGGGCCAGCGCGGGCAGGGCGTTGCGGACGGCCTGGGCGACGAGCGTGACGTCGCCGGTGACACGGGCCGTCAGGTCGCCGGAGCCGGCGCGCTCCAACTGGTCGAGGGGGAGGGTGAGGGCGCGGTCGACGAAGCGCTCGCGCAGCCGGGCCAGGGTGGTCTCGCCGAGCCGGGAGACCAGCGCCAGGCCGTATGCCAGGGCGCCGCCCTGCACGAGGGCCACGGCGACCAGCAGCAGGGCGAGTTCGGTGAGGTCGCCGGCCGGGCGGCCCTCGGCGACGAGGTCGACGGCGCGGCCGAGCAGCGGCTGGGTGAGCAGCCCGACGGCGGTGGCCGCGGTGAGCACGGCGGCCGCGGCCAGGGCCAGGCCGCGGCGGGGCCGCAGGAGTTCGCGGACGGCGGCGCGCAGTTCGGCCGAGGTGGCGACGGGCAGCCCGGTGGTCTCGGGCGGGGACTCGGTCATGACAGCACCAGTCGCTGGTAGTCGGGGTGGTCGCGCAGCAGGTCGGTATGACCGCCCTCGGCCGCGACGCGCCCCGACCGGTCGAGGAGCACCACCCGGTCGGCGACGGCGAGCAGGGTGGGTCTGGTCGTGAGCAGGACGGTGGTGCGTCCGTGCCGCAGTTCGCGAAGCCCCGCGGCGATCCTGGCCTCGGTCACGGCGTCCACGGCGGTGGTGGGGTCGTGCAGCAGCAGCACCGGCGGGTCGGCGGCCAACGCGCGGGCCAGCACGACGCGTTGCCGCTGGCCGCCGGAGAGGGCGCGGCCGCCCTCGCCGGCCTCGCTGTCGGCGCCGAGCGCGTCGGCGCCGGCGGCGGCCAGGGCCGCGGCCTGGGCGGCGCCCGGCACGTTGTCGGCGACGGTGCCGGAGAACAGGTGCGCGTCGTGCGGCGCGGCGAGCACGGCGGTGCGCAGCCGGGCCGGGTCCAGCTCGGTGAGCGGCGCGCCGTCGAGCAGCACCGTGCCGCCCGCCGGGTCGGCCTCGCGGCCCAGGCAGCGCAGCAGCGCCTCGGCGTGGGCCGGTTCGGCGACGGCGACGCCGAGCAGTTCGCCGGCGCCCACGGTCAGGCGCAGGCCGTCGAGCCCCTCGTGGGCCAGGTCGCGCACCTCGATCTCGCCGCGCACCGGGTGGGCCGGCTCGGCGCCGCCCGGCGTCACCGCCCAGGGGGTGGTGAGCACGTCGGCGACGCGGTCGGCGGAGGCGCGGCCCTGGGCGAGTTCGGTGTTGACCCAGGCGAGGGTCTGCAAGGGGGTCAGCAGGAACAGGGCGAGGCCGAGGGCGGAGACCAGCTCGCCGAGGCTGATGTCGCCGCTGGCCGCGAACCGGCCGCCGACCAGGGCGATCAGGGCGACGAAGAGGCCGGTGACGGCCAGCGTGACGCCCTGCTGGCCGGCCTCGGCGCGGGCCGCGCGCAGGGTGGCGGCGAGCGAGTCCTGGCTGATGCGGCGGTAGCGGTCCGTGGCGGCCCGCTCGGCGCCGAGGCCCTTGAGCACCCGCAGCCCGTCGACGAGGTCGGCGGCGACGCCCGAGGCGCGGGCGGCGGCCTCCTGCTCGGTGGCGCTGCGGCGTTCGAGCGGCCTGCTCAGCAGGTGGCCGAGCCAGAGCAGCACGGGCGTCCCGAGCAGCACGAGCAGCCCGAGCGGCAGCGAGGTCCGCAGCAGCGCGACGGCTCCCACCAGCAGCCCGGCGAGCGCGCCGAAGGCCAGGCTGAGCGCCATCAGGCTGGCGCCGACGCGGCGGGCGTCCTCGGTGGCGACGCTGGCCAGGGCGCCGGGCAGCCGGCCGCGTTCGGCGCCGCCGGCCGGGTGCAGCACCCGGCGCACCAGGTCGAGGCGGAGCTCGTGGGCGGCGGTCTCGGCGGCGCGCTCGCCGAGGCGGGCGCCGAACCGGAAGCTGAAGGAGAGCACGAGGTAGACGCCGCCGAGCGCGGCCAGCAGCAGGAGCAGCGCGCCGGCGTCCTGCCCGGCGATGGCCCGGTCCACGGTGACGCCGATCAACAGCGGGGTCAGCGCCTCGCCGGCCTGGTGGCCGGCGCCGAGCAGCGCGCTCACCACCAGCCGCCGCCGCTGGCCGAGCACCGCGCGCCGCAGCACGTCCCGACCGGTCACCGCGCCCTCCCGCTTTCCGTTTGCCGAGCCACCCAACGAAGACTTCGGTAAGGCTAACCTAAGCTCCGGCCGGGAAATACGGGGGACCGCCCGCCGGTGCCGGTGCTACCTTCGGCTCGCCGGCCGTGGGACTTCGGCGCGACTTCCGGAAACCGTCTGTCCAACGCGTCATTCGCTGCTCGTGCCCCCATTCCCCGGCCGGCCCGCGAGCCAGGGGGAACGGGGAGGGACCATGGCCAGCCAGGGCGACGCCGTCGCCGCCGAGGACGTGCTGCTGTTCGTCAACGCGGCCATCACCGCGACCGGCCAGCGCGAGTTCCACTCCGACGGGGAGCGGCAGCGGCTCTCCCTCGACTTCCTCCACGCGTACATGCTGGTCAACTACCGCGACCTGTACGCCGCGACACTGGCGCTCGGCATCAACCACCACAACACGGCACTGATCGCGCGCCGTCTGCTGGAGACCTCCGCCGACGCCGGCACGCCGGAACGGCGGCGCGCCGAGGGCCGGTTGATCGGGCGGGCGCTGCGCACGCTGCCGCCGCAGCGGGTGTACCGGCTGTTCGCCGCGCTGCGGGCCGCGGGCGTCAACAACCGCCGCACCCGGGCGATCGTCCGGGACTGGCTGGCCGCCCGCCCCGACCTGGCCTTCGACGCCGTCAAGTACCGGGGCCCGCTGAAGGCCGCCCTGCGCCACGCCCACCTCCGCCTCGACGCGGACGGTGAGTTGGGCGCCTTCCTGTTCGCGCCGCACGACCGGCGGACCTTCACGACCCCGCTCTTCGAGACCTGGCGGCGGGCGCACTACGACCGCTCCCAGGTGTTCGAGCTGCCCTACACCGTCGCCGAGGGCCTGGCCGCCCGGCACGGCATGGACCGAGCGGCGTTCCTGGCCGGGATCGAGCCCCGGATGACCCGACTCGAACGACTGCGGCTGCGCGAGGCCACCGGGGACCGGGACCAGACGGCGCTCGCCGGCGCGTCGCTGACCCGGATCGCGAGCTACGCGCTCGCCCTCCCGCTGGACGAACGGGCGGCGCGGCGCACCGAGTTGACCGACGCGCTGCGGGCCGCCGCGCGCCGGACCGCCGGCCCCCGCGCCGCGAGCTGGGGGCGCGTGGTGGCCGTGCTCGACGACAGCTACTCCGCGCTCGGCTCGGGCGAGAAGCGGCGCCGGCCGCTCGCCGTGGCGCTGGCCGCCCACTTCCTGCTGGCGGAGCTGGCCGGCGACGGCTACACGGGACTGTGGACCTCGGGCCGCACCGACCCGCTGTTCGTGCGTCCGCTGGGCCCCACGCCGCTCGGCGAACGAATCCTGGACGGGCTCGAACTCGCCCCGGAGCGGCTGCTGATCGTCTCGGACGGCTGGGACAACGCGCCGCCCGGGCTCGCCGCCGAGGTGCTGCGGGTGTGGTCGGCGCGGTTCGACCCGACCGGCCGCACGGAGATCGTCCACCTCAACCCGGTGTACGACGCGGACGACTTCACCGTGCGCGCGCTGGCGCCGGCGGTGCCCACGGTGGGCGTCAGGGACGCCGAGGACCTGCCGGCGCTGGTCGAGTTGGCGCGCTTCGCGCACGGCCGGACCGGGCTGGCCCCGCTCACCGCCCATCTCGCGGCCCGCGTCGCCGACTTCCTCGGGGAGGACGCGTGACCACCCACTCGCCCTCCGGGATCGACCTGGCGGGCCTCACCACGGGACCGCCCCAGGCGTGGGGCGGGGTGCGTCTGGTGCCGCTGCTGCGCGCGGCACCCGTCGTCGACCTGCGGCTGCACCCGCGCGCCTACGGGGAGTCGATCGGCGTGGTGGACGTGGACGGGCGCTCGGGGTACGCCGCCTACGTGCCGCACGGCTACGTGGCGAACTGGACCAGGGACGGCGCGCCCGCCGCCGCCTACGGCACCCGGCTGAGCGACGGCCGCACCGCGGGGACCGACCGGGCGGCGCCCGTCGAGCACCTGCGGCTGCACTTCCACCGGCGGATGGCCCGCCGGGAGGCCAGGAACCGGCTGCGCTTCCTGCCGCTGCACCTGGCCCTGGAGGGCTATCTGGCGCTGCACTTCGGCGGCCCGACGATCGTCTGGGAGGAGTGGGCCAGGCGCGCGGTGAACCGCGGCCTCTCGCCGCGCGCCGAGCGGGCGTACGTGGGCGCCGAGGTGCCGGGGCTCGCGGACGCGCTGCGGGTCTTCGAGATCCACCCGGGCCAGTGCGGGGCGCTGCTGTACGTCGCGGACGCGCTGGCCGGCGCGCTGGTGGTGCCGCACCCCGACGACTACCGCGTTCTCCACCCGACCCTGCTCAAGGACCTCTACGGCGAGTTGGTCCACCAGTACGCGCTGCTCTCGGCACCGGTCCAGGAGTTCCGCGCCCGCCTCGACGACTCCGCCGTGCGGACGCCGGCCGACCTGCGCGCCGCGGTGCGGCGCCAGCGGGAGGAGTGGGCGGCGTTCCACGACGGCACGATGGCCGGCGGGCTGCTGGGCGCCGAGTACTCCTTCCAACGGGTGTACCGGCTGGGCCGGTTCAGCCTGTGGCGGTTCCTGCCGACCTTCCACCGGCACGTCGAGAACCACATCGGCGAGTGCGTGCTGGACAGTTCCGGGCGGCTGGCCTACCTGAAGACGTTCCGGCTGTCCGAGGCCCAGGTGAGGCGCGGCCACCTGCTGTCCTCGCTGGCCGCCCAGGACTGGCACCCGGCCCGCACGGCGGCGGCGCTCGGCATCACCACCGAACAACTGTCGCTCCGCGTCGAACACGCCGGCTTCGGCCAGCTGCTCGTCCACCACCACCGGCGGGCGGCGCTCACCCGTTGAGTGCCGCCCTGGCCGCCGCCACCGTGGCGGGCAGTGCGTCGTGCACCGACAAGCCCGGCCTGACCAGCGCGAGTTGGCAGCGCACGTCGGTCGCGCGCGGATAGCCGGGGTCGACGCCGACGGCGATCAGCCGGTCGGGGGTCGCGGCGGCGGCCCCGAGTTCGTAGAGGGTGATGGGCTGCGTGGTGACGGCGGGGTCGCTGGCCGGGAACCAGAAGAGCGTGACGTCGGCCAGCCGCAGGTGGTGGAACTCCCAGGCGATCTGGGCCTCGCTCGCCGCCGGGTCCGACAGGTCGAAGCCCGCCCGGCGCGGGTTGAACACCACCAGGTCCCGCAGCGCCCCGGCGGCCTCGCGCTGCCAGTCAGGGCAGTCGCTGATCCCGCCGGCCAGGAACACCGACGGCGGATCGCCCGGCTCGGGAGAGTACCGGCGCGGGGCCTCGACGTAGTGGCTGACCGTCATGCCCACCATCCTGCCCCAGGGCCGCCAGGTCCTAGACTGAGCCACCGATTCGAGGGGTGGGTGCCGGTGGCGGTCGAGGTCACGGGGCGGGCACGTGGGGTGCCGAGTCGCGCGGTGTTGTCGCGGCCGCTCTCCGTGCCGTTGATCGGCGGCCTGGTGGGGATACTGCCGCTCGCGGTGGCCGCGCAGCCGGGCGAGGGGGTCAGGGACACCACGTTCTGGCTCCAGCTGGTGGTGGCCTGCTACGCCGGCGTGCGGCTCTCGGCCATGGTGCTGTCCGGCCGACGGCGGCTGGTGCAGGGCGCGTTCTGGCTGTTCTGCTACCTGGCGATGGGCATCGCGCCGCTCGCCCAGTCGGTGCTCGGCCGCGACCCCACGCCGGTGCTCGGGCCGCGCGGCGACACCCAGTTGGCCACCATGCTGGTGCTCTGCGGGATGGTCGCCTTCGACGTCGGCGCGCTGCTCGCCAGGCACCGCCCGGCCACCCGCGGCGCGCGACGCCCGCCGGCCACCGTGCACCGCACCCGGCTCTACGTGCTGGTGGCCTTCGCCTACCTCGCCAGCGCGCTGCTGATCGTCCAGCTCGGCGGCCCCGCCGTGTTCTTCGCCAGCCGGCAGGAGATCAGTGCCACCCTCAGCGAGGCCACGGGCGCCGAGGCGAGCGGCGGCGAGGCGGGCAACGCGCTGCTGCGCGGCTTCGGCACGGTGCCGGCGATGCTGGCGCTGCTGTTCCTCACCCGCTGGATGGTGACGTCGCGGCGGGCCCGCCGCCAGCCGTCCGTCGTGCTGCCGTGGGCCGGCCTCGTCGTCATCAACGCCATCGTCAACAACCCGATCTCCAACCCGCGTTACTGGTTCCTGACGGTGCTGTTCGCGCTGCTGTTCACCGTCTTCCCGCGCAGCACCGTGATGTACCGGGCGGCGCTCGCGCTGGGCGTGGTGATCGCCCTGCTGGTCTTCCCGTTCACCGACCGCTTCCGCTACGACGAGAACGGGCGGCAGCCGGTCGAGGCACAGTCGTTCATGGAGCCGCTGGTCATCAAGGACTACGACCAGGTCGGCATGTTCGCCAACACCATCACCTACGCGGCCGACGGCAACGGGCACACCTACGGCCGGCAGGTGACCGGCGCGGCGCTGTTCTTCGTGCCGCGCGACATGTGGCCGGCCAAGCCGCAGGACACCGGCTTCCTGGTGGGCGGCTGGATGGGCACCAACAGCGCCAACCTCTCCTCCCCGCTGTGGGCCGAACTCTGGCTCGACTTCGGCCCGTTGGGCATGACGGCCGGCTTCCTCGGCATCGGCTACCTGGCGGCGCGCACCGACCGGGGCTATGTGCGGCGCACCCTGGACGACCCCTCCCCCGGCAACGTGCTGGCCGTGGTGGCGCCGGTGCTGGCCGGCTACAGCTTCATCCTGCTGCGCGGCTCCCTGCTCCAGGCCTCGGGCCGGATCGGCATCGCCGTGCTGTGCCTGCTGCTGGTCACCACCTTCCGCCCGGGCCAGCGCAGCCGGCTGTACTGAGCCGAGCTGGCCCCGCCCATGCCCGTGGACAGGCATGGCGCTCACGAAGGCGTGATCCCCACTTACCGCTGCTGCCGCACCCGCCGCGTCATGACGACGCCGGGGATGGCGACCGCGAGCAGGACGGGGATCGCGGCGGCGATCACCACCCAGAGAACGAGGGCGAGGTAACCGTAGGCGGCCTTCCTGTCGTCCGCGTCCGCCAGTGCGAGGAGGACGAGGCTCACCACGAACGCGACCACCACGAAACCCCCGATGGCGATCGCCAGCCAGCTGAGAATGCTGGCCCACCGCCGGTAGCGGGTGCTGACGCCCCCCGTCATTTCTTCCTGGCGTCCCACGCGCCACCGCTGAAGGTACGCAGCAGGACGACCAGCGCGGCCCCGAGCCGCCAGTCCATGTCCGGCGCGTGCAGATGCAGCTTGTCGCCTCCGGACCTGAACTCCAACGGCATCTGACGGCCCGCGCGCCACCTGATGCGCCGGGGTCCGCGCGCGGCACCACCCTCGTTGCCGGCGACACCGTCGAAGACGGAGTACACGAGGATCAGCGCCATCATGGGCAACGCCAGCCACCACACCCACCACCAGAGGATCCGGCCCTTGTAGCCCACCGCGTCAGGGCCGCCGGGCCGCGTCACCGTCCAGCGGGTCCGCAGGCCCCGGCCACGGAACGCCTTCTCGCGCACGAACGTGCCGATGAGCTCGCCGTGCGCACCGAGCGCCTGGAACGTCGCGACACCACCGGTGGCCGACACGGTCACCACGGTGGCCACCCGCTCCCGGTGGTCCTCGTCGGCCCACAGGGCGAAGGAGCGTGCGCCGCTCTTGCGGGCCGCGCGGTACGCGGGTATGCCGCCCGGCGGCAACTCGCGCTCGGCGTACGCGACCGCCTGGTTCGTTCCCGACGCGTCGGCGAGGTAGACCACGTCCATGAAGGGCGCGGGAGAGCCCTCGCGGACCCTGCTTCGCAAGGTTGCCATGGTCAGTACGTTGCTCACCCGACGTGCTCCTTCGTGTGTGGGCAGGCGGCGTCTCCGGTCGCACGCACTCAAGACCCTTCCGGTCGGTGTTGTCGCCTCAGGAGCGGACTCGTCCATGGACCTTAGAGTCATCGTGGGCTTCGGACTTTGTCATCCACGCAGGGAACTGTGTCAGCGGTGCACAGCCCTCACGTTGACGCCGCGGCAGGCGAGGAGCGCCCCGCGTGCTCGTCGAAGCCGTTGCGCGGCGAGAGAGAGTCGTGCCAAGCTCTTGCCGAAACTGTCCGTGCAAGGGGGGCTTGTGGGGGAACGAGCCGAGGCGTTGTCACGCCTGCCGGATGACCGACGCGGGCAGAGGTCCGCCTCGTGAGTCCGGTCCTGGACACCGCGTTCATACCGCCGCGGGACCGGGAGGAAGTAATCCGCAACGCGGTGTGGGAATCCATGGTGGCGGTCGATATCGACCACCGTCCTCCGGCTGAGGACATCTCCGTTCGCATAGGGCTCGGCGCCGCGGGGCCCATCAGGATCTGTTCGGCGCGGTCGACCGCGGTCACTCTCCGTCGGACGGAGCGGCTCGCCCGGGAGGACGAGGAGCCGGCCGTCACCCTGGGTGTTCAGATGACGGGCAGCAGCATGGTGGTACAGAACGGTCGCCAGTGCCTGCTGAGGCCGGGAGACTGCGCCGTCTACGAATCGATCGCTCCCTACACACTTCTCTTCGACGAGGGAGTCGACCACCGCTTCATCCGGTTCCCCCGCGCGGCACTCGCACTCCCCGACCGGTTGCTACGAGACATCACCGCGGTCCCCCTGGGATCCGACAACCCCGTAGCGCGCCTCGCCTTCACCTACTTCTCCCAACTGGCCGTCACCGGCGAATTACACCAGGGTGCGTACGCTGACGCCGTAGTGGAACCCAGCGTCGAACTGCTCCGCGCCGTCCTGACGTCCCAGCACGGCAACTCCAGCCTGGCCAAGGGGCCGTTGGAGGCGACACTCAGCCTGCGGATCACCCGGTACATCCGGGCCCACCTGGCTGACCCCGATCTGTCGGCGGCACGGATCGCCGCCGCACACGGTATCTCCGTGCGTCATCTCTACGCGGTGCTGTCCCGGGCGGGCATCAGCCTCGGAGACTGGGTCCGGACACGCCGCCTGGCCGAATGCAGGCGAGAGCTGGCCGGACCGAGCGGCCGGCTGCGGACCATCGCGGCGATAGGGCGACGTTGGGGCTTCGTAGACGCGTCCCACTTCAGCAAGGTGTTCAAACAGGCATACGGAATCTCGCCTCGGGCCTGGCGCGACCAGAACCACCCCCGCTCCTCCGCGTGATGTTCTCCGCGCGCCCACGTCGCGCGCGACCGGCCTTGGACTGCACGGCGTCGGCCAACTCCCCGTAGGACTTGGCGATGAGCGCCGCGACGAGTGCCTCCCGGTTCGGAAAGCAGGGGTAGGGGCGGCGGGCAGGGGTCCGCGCCGACGCACCATTGCCGGCTCGCCATGCTCACGACACGATGGGCGGATGCCCCGTACCCTGCGCGCCCTGTGCGCGACCCTCGCCTGCGTCGCCGTCACCACCGCCCTCACCGGCGCACGCTCCGCTCCCCCGACGGCGGCCGCGGCGCCAGACATACCCGTGGCCGAAGTCCTCGACCACCTCGACGAGTTGCAGGCCATCGCCGCCGCCAACGGCGGCAACAGGGCCCACGGCCGCCCCGGTTACACCGCCTCCCTCGCCTACGTCGAGGCACAGCTCAGGGCCGCCGGCTACGTGACGGAGCGCCAGCCCTTCGACTACGGCGGCACCATCGGCTACAACCTGCTCGCCGAATGGCCGGACGCCCGCACCGACGCGGTGCTGATGGCCGGCGCCCACCTCGACTCCGTCGGCGCGGGTGCCGGCATCAACGACAACGGCTCGGGCTCCGCGGCGCTCCTCGCCACGGCCCTCGCCGTCGCCGAGTCCGGCACCGCCCCCGAGCAGACCCTGCGCTTCGCCTGGTGGGGCGCAGAGGAACTCGGCCTGATCGGCTCCCGCGCCTACGTCGACGACCTGAACGACCTCGAACTCGCCGCCATCACCGGCTACCTGAACGTCGACATGATCGGCTCCCCCAACGCGGGCTACTTCGTCTACGACGACGACCCCACGATCGAGACGGTCTTCACCGACTGGTTCGACGCCCGCGGCATCCCCACCGCACCTGCCACCGAGGCGGACGGCCGCTCCGACCACGCGCCCTTCGCGGCGGCCGGCGTCCCCGTCGGCGGCCTCTTCACCGGCGCCGGCAGCGTGAAGACCACCGCCCAGGCCGTCGTCTGGGGCGGCACGGCCGGGCGGCCCTTCGACCCCTGCTACCACCGCGCGTGCGACTCCACCACCAACATCAACGCCACCGCCCTCGACCGCAACGCGGACGCGCTGGCCCACGGCGTGTGGGAGTTGGCCGGTCTCTGACCGTCCGGCCCGGCGGCCTGCCGGACCGGCCTGCCGGCCTGAGCGGTTCGAAGGGCAGGTGGCTGATGTAGCCGTCAGCCGCCGGCTCCGCCGAGCCGGCGCGAGCCGCGGCCCGGCAGGGGCCGGACAGCCCCGGCGAAGCCAGCCGCAGCCGCGAGCAGCGCCAACCGGCGGAACGCTGTACGGCCCGCGCGCACGAGCAAGCACACATGCCCGGCCCGGCCGGCGAGGCCGCAGGCCCGCGGCGGACAAGCCTGGCCGCCAACTCGCCCCGGCCACCGGCGCCAACCATCCGACTCACCTCCGGGCGAACGGCCGTGCCGCCGAAGGGACCGGAGGGCCCGGGCGTCCGACGCCCCGCCGGCGCCGGTGGCGCGCCGCTCAGCTGGCGCGGGCGGCGGAGAGGCGGGCCTCGAAGCCGTCCAGGATGGCCCGGAGGCCGAACTCGAAGCTGTTCTCCGGCGCCCCGGCGTACTCGACCGCGGCGGCGGTGTCCAGGCGCTCACGCAGCCGCGGGAACCGCGCCGCGATCTCGGCGGCCCGCGCGACCGTGTCGGCCAGCTTCCGCCGGGCGTCCTCACCGTTCCTGCCGAGCCGCCGCGTCAGGGACACCTCGGCCGCGGGCCCGAGGGCACTGCCCAACACGTGGACGAAGACCGTGGCGGCCGCCCGGTCCGCGTCGGCCGCCGCGAAGCCCGCCTTCTCGTAGACGGCGAGGCTCAGGTCGTCGTGCCGGGACTTGCCGGGGCCGTAGAGCAGATAGCTGCCGAACGCCTGCCCGAACCACGGATGCCGGCCGAGCATCGCGTGCATGCCGGTGGCCAGGGCGGTCGCGGCCGTCCGCCAGTCGACGGCCTCCACGTCCGGGAGTTCGATCTCGTCCCAGATCGCGTCACCGGCGAGCCGGACCAGGTCGTCCTTGGTCTTGATGTGCCAGTAGATCGCCGTGGCGGCGGAGCCCAGGCGCTTGCCCAGGCTGCGCATGTTGAGGCCGTCGAGGCCCTCCTCGTCCAGGAGTTCGATGGCGGCCTGGACGATCTGATCCGTGGTGAGCGTGTCTCGCGCCATGCCGAGCAGCCTACTTGAACTAAGTTCACGGCCCACTTGTACATAGTTCAAGTACGGCCCTACAGTTGTCCTCGAACTTAGTTCAAGAGAGGGAGGGCGCACCCATGGCGCACGAGACACTGACCGACGCCGTCGAGGCCACGGCCAAGGAGTTCGAGATCCCCGGCGTCGCCGTCGGGGTGCTCGCGGACGGTCGGGAGAGCTACGCCTCGTTCGGCGTGACCAGCGTCGACAACCCGCTGCCCGTCGACGAGAAGACGCTGTTCCACGTCGCCTCCGTGACCAAGACCTTCACGGCGACCGCGCTGATGCGACTGGCCGCGGAGGGGAGGGTGGAGCTGACCGCGCCGGTGCGCCGCTACGTGCCCGAGCTGGCCCTCGCCGACGAGCGGGCCGCCGCGGAGATCACCGTGCTGAACCTGCTCAACCACACCTCGGGGCTCGACTGGAACCTGATCGACCCCGAGGAGGGCGACGGTTCCCTGGCCGGCTTCGTGGCCAAGATGGCCGAGCTCGACGTGATCGCGCCGCCCGGCGCCCGCGCCTCCTACAGCCAGGCCGGCTACAACCTCGCCGGCAGGGTCGTCGAGAAGGTCACCGGGTTGCCCTTCGAGAAGGCCGTGACCACGCTCGTGGTCGAGCCCGCGGGCCTGTCGAACACGTTCTTCGACCTGGACGAGATCATGATCCGCCGGTTCGCCGTCGGGCACGTCGGCGGCGAGGAGGGAGCGCCGCGGCCGGCGCGGCCCTGGCGGGCGAACCCGGCCACCACCCGCGGCAACAACCCCGGCGGTGGCCTCGTCTCCTCGACGAGCGACCTGCTGCGCTGGGCCCGGTTCCAGCTGGGCACCGACGACGGCGTACTGCCCACCGAGGCCCTGCGCCGCATGCGGCAGCGGACCGTCGAGCTCCGGGGCAGCACCCTGGGCGACGCCTTCGGCATCTGCTGGTTCCTGCGCGAAGTGGACGGGGTGCACACGATCGGGCACGGCGGCTCGGGCAACGGACAGTTCGCCGAGCTGCTCATCGTGCCAGAACGGGACTTCGCCGTCGTCTCCCTCGCCAACGCCGGCCCGCACGGCTACTCGTTCAACCAGTCGGTGGTCCGGTGGGCGCTCGAACACCACCTCGGCGTGGTCGACCGGGACCCGGAGCCCATCCCGTACGACGCGGCGCGGGCCCGGGAGGTCGCCGGTCGCTACCAGATCGACGCCATGAACCTCGACATCGCCGCCGACGACGCCCGGCTCACGCTCGCGGTCGGCATCAAGCCGGAGATCCGCGCGGCGTCGGACGCCGACATGCCTCCGGACTACCCGGCGGCCGACATCGGTTTCCTGCCGGGCGACGGCGACGAGTACATCGTCACCGACGGCGGCCTCAAGGGGCAGCGCGGCTACTTCAGCCGCGACGACAGCGGCGCGATCGTGGGCGTCGACCTCGCCGGCCGGCTCTTCACCCGCGCGACGCCGGCGTCCTGACCGCCCGGCCGGCTGCGCGTCACCCGGACTACCGGGCCACCAGGCGGAGTTCGAACGCGGCGCGGAGCCAGCTCGCGGTGGCCTTCGCCGCCGAGCCGGCGGCGAGGCCCCAGGCCGCGCCGAGGATGCCGCCGAGGGCGTAGCCGAGCAGCAGGCACAGGACCGAGAAGAGCGAGAAGGTCAGCTGGACCGGGAGCGTGGCGCGCGGGCTCAGCACGCGCAGCAGGAGCAGGCCGCAGGTGCCGAGGGCCATCACCGTGTACTGGGCGCCGGTGGCCGGGAGCAGGGAGACGGCCGCGTCCCAGGTGTCGCCGAGCAGGGCGCGGCCCGCCGCGTCGGGTAGGAGGGCGAGCGTCACCGCCCAGCAGGCCGCGACGCCGGCCAGCGCGCCGCCGGCGGTGGCCGCGGCGCGGGCCTGGCCGTGCGCGCTCGGCCGGCGGCCGAGCAGCGGCGGGCCGAAGCCGGTGGCCGCGTTGAACAGCACGTTCATCGGCCCGAAGAGCGTGCTCGCGCCCCGCAGGGCGCCCACGGCCAGCGGGTTGGCGAGCAGGCCGAGGAGGACGATCGCCAGCTGCGAGGCCGCGTTGCCGACGCCGAACTCGACGACGAAGCGGCGGCCGAGGTGGCGCCGGTCCAGCAGGGTGCGGGGGTGGACGGGCCTGGCGCCCCGGGTGAGGGCGAGGAGCAGCGCCGCGCCGAGCAGCAGCGCCGGCAGCGAGGAGAGGCCCCAGACCAGCACCATCCGGCCGGGTCCGGTGCCGTACGGCTGGAGCGCCAGCGCGGGCACGGCGACGGCAAGGCGCAGCGCGTCGGTGGCCAGGGCGAGTTGCGGCCGGCCGAGAAGCGAGAACGCGTAGCGCAGCCCGTCCTGGGTGAGGACCAGCGGCAGCACGAGGCCGAGCGCGGTCAGGCCGTCCGCGATGGAGCCGGGGACGGCGAGCGTGACCAGCGCGGTGGCCGCGCCCATCGCCGTCGCGGCGCCGAGCGTGAAGAGCGCCGCGGCCCGGCAGTGGCCGTGCAGGTCGGCGGCGGTGCCGCGGCGCAGCACCAGCGCCTGCCCGACGTAGGCGGTGGCCGCGCCGAGCAGCAGCGCGAACACCGTGTAGACGACGGCGAACGAGGCGAAGTCCGCCGCCGTCGACTGCCGCGCGGCGCACACCACGACGGCGATGTTGGTCAGCGCGGCCACGCCCTGGTCCGCTATGGCGGCGACCGTGGCGCGCCGCGCGGATGGTTCGCTCACTTCGCTCACTGCCGTGGGGAACCGTCTTCAAGATCGGCGGGGTCGAGGACGCGCAGGCCCAGGGTCTCGGAGCCCACGTCGCGGTGCTCGGGCGGCGCCGGCTGCCGGGTGCTGGGCGGCCGCTGGAGTCGCGGCCTGACCTGCGCCGGCGGCTGGGGCCTGGGCAGCGGCTCCGCCGCGATCGGCTCGTCGCCCTCGGCGAGGGGCGCCCGGTCCGAGTCGCTGCCGCCGCCCCAGGAGTGCAGCACCGCGCCCAGCAGGATGCCGCCGGCGCCGACCACCAACTCGCGGACCCTGGCCAGGTCGTCGCGCCGCACCTGGCTCGGGTCGCAGACCACCAGCACGCCGTCGACCCGGTCGGTGAGCGCGATCGCGTCGGCGTAGGAGAGGACGGAGGGGGCGAGCACCACCACGACGGCGCCCTTGGTGTCGGCGTGCCCGATCAGCTTGGTGGCGGCCGGCGAGGTCAGGGCACGTGGCACGTTGCGCACCCGGCGCCCCGGCACGAGGTCGAAGATGCCGGACTCGCCGCCGTCGATGGGCACCCGGGCGCCCGGCCAGCCGCTGTCCTGGCCCCGCCCGCCGCCGCTGCCCGCCCAGCCGGGGCGGGCGCCGTCGGCGTGCCTGAGCTGTTCCGAGAGGGTCGGGGTGCGCAGGTCGGCCTCGACGAGCAGCGCGTCCATACCCATCTCGGCGAAGGCCGCGGTGAGGTTGACCGAGGTGGCGAGCGGCGTCTCGATGCTGCCACGCGGGGCGACCACCAGCAGCCGGCGGCGCTGCGCGAACGTCTCGTCGTAGGCGAGGCGGAACGCGACGGAGCGGTACTCCTCGGCCAGCCGGCCCTCGGCGAGCAGCTGGTCGGGGTGGCCGCGCCCGGTGCGCGGCAGCACGCCGAGCACGGGCGCGCGCAGGGCGCGGGTGACGTCGCCGGCGGAGCGCACGGTGGGGTCGAAGACGAGCCTGACCCAGGCGGCGAGCAGCCCGAGGCCGATGCCGACGACGTAGCCGAGGCCGAGCAGCAGCGGCAGCCCGGGGCCCGACGGGCTGGTGGGCACGCTGGCCTCGGTGATGACCCGGCCGCCGCTGGTGTCGAGGGCCTGGAGGCCGGAGATGCTGGAGGTCAGTTCGGAGAGCTCGGCGGTGACGGTGGACAGGTCGGCGACCGCGTTGTCGTAGGCGGTGGTGCCCTCGATCAGGTTCTGGTCCAGGTCGAGCTGGATCTGGTCGCGGCGCTCCAGCAGCGGGGCGCGCTGCTCCTCCAGGGCGGCGACGTTGTGGGCGATGGTCTCGTCGGCGTCGGCCTGCCGGTGCGCGAGGTAGGCGTCGACGAAGGCGTTGGCCCGCTCGGCGGCGACCCGCGGGTCGTCGGCCGAGTAGGCGAAGCGCAGCACCTCGGTGTTGGGCGGGTTGGTGACGGTGAGGCCGCGCTTGAGCGAGCCGGCGGCGCTCGGCCGGCCGAGGGCCTCGGCGGCGCGCTGGGCGACGACGTCGCTGACGGCGGTGCGGCGCTCGGAGCCCATCACGACGCGGTCGACGGCGGTGGGCGCGAACGGGTCGGCGGTGGGCACCCGCACGGTGATCTCGCTGGTGGCGATGTACGTCTCGTTGCTGGAGAGCCCGAGCCAGGCGCCGCCGGCGAGGCCGAGCAGGATGCCGCAGACGATCAGCAGTCGGTAGCGCAGCAGTTGGCGGAACTGGTCGCGCAGCAGGTCGGGTTCGTCGTACGGGTGGTGGCCCGGGAGCCCGCCCGGGTTCCCGCGACCGTCCTCGCGCACTGCGCTCATGCGGTACTTCCTCTCGAGTGGGCGGCGCGGGCCTCGTCGAGCAGCGCGGTGACGCGGCCGAGCCCGGCGGCACGGGACAGGTGGGTGCGGGCGTAGTCGGCGCCGCGCGCGCCCATGGTGTCGGCGGTGGCCGGGTCGGCGGCCAGCTCGCGCGCCGCCGCGGCGAGCGCGGCCGGGTCCTCGGGCGGGACCAGCATGCCGGCCTTCGACCTGCGGATCTCCTGGGCCGTGCCGCCCTGGGCCGCGACGGAGGCGATCACCGGGCGGCCGGCGACGAAGTACGAGGTGAGCTTGGACGGCAGGCTCATGTCGAGGACGCTGGCGCGCTGGGTGACGACGAGGGCGTCGGCGGCGGCCAGCACGTCGGGGAACTCGTCGTCGGACGCCGGCGGCAGGAAGTCGACGTTGGGCAGCCCGGCGGCCAGCTCGACGAGGCGGCCGCGCTGGCTGCCGTCGCCCATCAGCACGACGCGCAGCTCGGGGGCGTGCCGGGCGGTCTCGACCAGCACGTCGAGGCCCTGCTTGAGGCCCATGTTGCCGGAGTGCAGCAGCACCGGCCGCCCCTCGGGCCAGCCGAGCCTCGCCCTGGTCTCCCGGCGCGGGGCCGAAGGGCCGGCGACGTGCGACCAGTTGGGCACCAGGCGGATGCGGTTCTCGGGCACGCCGAGGGCGGTGACCCGGTCGCGGAAGCTGTCGTGGATGATGCCGACGAGCGTGGCGTCGCGCAGCATCCGGCGCTCGACGGCGGCCGCCGCGCCGGCCGCCCGGCCGCCGCCGCTGATGCCGCTCTGCTCGGCTGCCGCGCCCATCAGGTCCTGGACGATGGGCAGGTAGGGCACGCCGTGGCGCTTGGCGAGCCGGGCGGCGAGCAGCCCGCCGGCCAGGCTGGGCACCTGGGCGACCACGATGTCGGGGCGGCCCATCCGGGGCGGGGCCAGCACGCCGTGCGCGAGGATGGTCGCCTCGTAGAGGGCGCGGCGCGCGGCGGTCTGCCGCGGCGGCACGGTGTGCCGCCTGCGGTGTATCAGGACTCCCGCCCGACTGTCCACGCTGCGCCACTTCCCGCGATAGGCCGGATCGACGCGCCAGGAGGGGTAGTGCGGCATGCCGGCCAGCACGTGCACCTCCGCCTGCCGCTCGGCCGCCCAGTGTTCGGCGAGCTGCGCGGCGTAGGGACCGATGCCGGCCTGCTCCGGCGCGTAGTTGGTCGACACGAGCAGCAGCCGCTCGTGCGCCACCACACCCTCACTCATGGTAGTTCCCCTCCCCGGTGCACCTCCCCCGTGCGTGACGGGTGCTCAGCCTATCCCCAAAGTTTGCACACCATGTCAGCATCCGGACCTGTTCTGTGAGGAGTTGGGGCTAGAGTGGGGGATCCTCTTTCGCGACGGGCCAGTGGGGGGTTCGGGCGTATGCAGCATGCCGTTCGCCATACCGTGGGCTACGCACCCGGGGTCTACGACCTCTTCCATGTGGGGCATCTCAACCTCCTCCGGCACGCCAGGAGCCGCTGCGACTACCTCGTCGCCGGTGTGGTGTCGGACGAGATGGCGCTGCTGGCCAAGGGCCGCCCGCCGGTGATCCCGCTGATGGAGCGGCTGGAGATCGTGCGGAGCATCCGGTTCGTGGACGCCGCGTTCGTGGAGACCGTGCCGGACAAGCTGGAGACCTGGCAACAGGTGCGGTTCGACGTGCTGTTCAAGGGTGACGACTGGCGCGGCACGCCGCGCGGGGACAAGTTGGAGCGCGACTTCGCCACGGTCGGCGTCGAGGTCGTCTACTTCCCCTACACGGTGCACACGTCGAGCACTCAGCTGCGGGCCGCGCTGTCGGCGTTGACGGCGGACAGTTCGCGGAACCACTTGACGGAGAACGCGGCGCAGAACGCGACATAGGCGCAGCACAGGGCGGCGTAGCCGAGGCGGAACGCCCGCTCGTCGCCGAGCAGCAGGAACACCGCGCACATCACCCCGTAGTCGACGGGCAGCAGCGCCACGGCGCGCAGCCGGGACGGCGGGGCCTGCGGGGCGGCGGCGGGCGCGGCAGCGGGGCGCGGTTTGAGCTTGTCGGTGAGCAGGCCGCCGAAGAAGACGAGTACGGCGGCGAGTTGGAAGACCAGCGGCAGCAGCAGCCAGCCATCGCTGGGTAGTTGGAAGTGGCGGTAGAAGGCGATCAGCACCGCGCCGTGCAACGCGGTGATCTTGGCGCAGTCCACGGTGTGGTCGAGCCACTCCCCGGCCGGGCTCGACCGGCCGCGCAGCCTGGCGAGTTGGCCGTCGGCCGAGTCCAGCGCGAAGCCCAGCACCAGCGCCGCGTACACGCCCACGGCCAGCGGCCAGGACGGCGGCAGGGCCGCCACCGCGGCCACCCCGGCGAAGCTGAACACCGCGCTGACCACCGTGACCTGGTTGGGCGTCAGACGCAGCCGGTAGGCGGCGGCCGCCAGCCGGCGGCCGAGCGGGCGGTTGACGTACCGCGAGTAGAGCGACACCCCCTTGGCGGTCTTCTGTGCCCCCCGCAGCCGTTCGAGCGCCGCTCCGTAGCTCAGCTCAGCCACCGTCCATCACCTGGTCCCCACCTGCTCACACACCGGATCCGGCTCCCCCGCGATGCGTGGCATCATCGCATGGGCGGATAGCATGCGGGGGCCACAGCGCCCATGGGACGACGGGGAGGACCGACGATGCGGCTGCGAGCACGGCTGTCGACGACCGTGGCTGGGCTGACCGCGGTCCTGACGCTCACGGCGACCCTGTCGGGGTGTATGACGGTGCACGGCGAGGAGGCCATCGTGCCGGCCGCCGACACCGAGGAGGCGCAGGACGTCCTCGAGAACTACGTCGAGGTCTACAACGAGGCCAAGCCGGCCAACGACTCGGAGCTCAACGCGACGATCGAGGTCGGCGGCCTGGGCGCCATCAACGGCGCCGTGCTCGACGCGCGGGCCGGAGCCATCGCCGACGCCGAGGAGCAGGGCGACCAGCGGATCATCGACCAGATCAACGAGGCCTACGGCCCGGAGGCGTTCACGCCCCTGGAGCTCGAGGACGTCCGGTACCACATACCGGAACAGGCCGGTTGGCCCAAGTTCTTCATCGCCGACGCGCAGTCGAACCTGACGGACAGCCGCTGGCTGCTGGTCTTCACGCGGAACGCGATCGACGAGGACTGGCGCGCCTCCTACCTGGGCCAGGTGCCCACCGCCCAGCTGCCGGAGTTCGCCGAGGAGGAGAACGGCGCCCTGGTGGACATCCCGCTCACCGGGACGGACGGGGACGACCTCGCGGTGGCGCCCGGCGAGCTGAGCGCGGCCTACGCCGACTACCTGACGGCCGGCGGCGTCGACCCGACGTTCACCGCCGGCCCGTACACCACCGAGGCGCTGGCCGGCCGCGAGGAGGCCAACGGCAACGCGGCCTTCCGCACCGACTACATCGACGAGCCGGCCGAGGACGAGCAGTACGCGCCGGTCGCCGTCCGCACGGCGGACGGCGGGGCGCTGGTCTTCTTCACCACCGTGCACAACAGCAAGCAGACGGTGGCCGAGGGCGAGGACCCGGTGGAGGTGCTGAGGCTCGACCCGGCGTCGCTGGCCCTGATGGACGGGGAGGCGCGGCGCGCCGTCACCTGGCAGCGCGTCGCCTACCAGGTCGCCTACGTGCCGGCGGGCGAGGGCCAGGTGGAGATCCTCGGCCAGAGCCGCGGCGCGACGTCCGTCACCGGCGAGTAGGCCAGGCGGAGGTGCCGGCCGGCTCCTCCTCGTCCTCGGCCGGCAGCCCGGCGGAGGCGTCGGTCAGCGCCTCGAGCAGCGACAGCGGCTCGGGCAGCGGCCGCTCGGGGCCGTACAACCAGCGCACCCCGGTCGCCGCTGTGGCGCCCGGGGTGCGGGATGGCGGCACGAGCACGTAGCTGCCGCGGCAGTGCCAGCGGAGGCCCGGGTGCTCGTCCAGGGTCTCGGGATGGCAGTCCAGCTCGCACGGCCACCACTCGTCCTCGTCGTCCGGGGTGCCGCGGGTGGCCGTGAAGAACAGCATCCGGTCGTCGACGACGGCGACCGGGCCCACCTCGGTGCCCTCGGCCGAGAGCCGCTCCAGCGCCGCCCGGCCGGCGGCGGCCGGCACGTCGAGCACGTCGTGGGCGCGGCCGGTCGCGGTGACGAAGTTCGCCTCCGGCGCGCCGTGCAGCCAGCGGAGCACCTGGTCGCGGTCGGTGGTGGCCTGCGTCTGCCAGGCGAGGGACACGGGGTGCCGGCCGGGCGTGGGACAGCCGATGCGCTCGCAGGAACAGCCGTAGTCGTCGGGGTGCGCGGCGGGCGCCAACGGGAAGCCGGCCTCGGCGGCGGCGAGCAGCAGCTCCTCCCTGACCCTGGCCGCGGCCGCCCCGGCGGCGGCCTCCCGAGCTCCGCGACGCAACCACCGAGGGAGTCTGCTCTCGCGTTCCATGGTCCCCCTACCGCCTCACTAGCCGTTTCCCGAATCGTGCAGCGCGGGAGGCGCGGTGCTTATTCCGTGGAAACGTCTCAGCTGTCACTCGGTTGTAAGTTGTAACGAACCATCCTGCCCTGCGATGCCCTCCGATGGGTAATCGGGAGAAACCCACCCCTCGGTGACCATCGATGGCGCGGCGCACACGCCATCTCCCCACGGACCGTGTGTTACGGCGCGGCAGCGGCAGCGCTCCGCGCGGGGATCGACCCCACCCACCCGCCCCTTTCGCGCTCCGCGCGGCGGGTGGCGGCTCCGCCGCACCCGCCCGCCCTTCGGCCGGATACGCGGCCCAGCCGCAGGCCGGCGCCGCCCCCGTGCGGCGAAGCCGCAGACGGCTGGCCGCAGGCCACCACCGCGCCGCGCCCACCCACCCGCCCTCGTCGCGCTACGCGCGGGCCGCGCGCCCGTGGCGGCTCCGCCGCACCCGCCCGGCTACGGGCCACCAGGCCCGGCCGCAGGCCGGATTCGCTCCGCCGCGACGACCCTCCCGGAGGCGGGCGGCACGGCACCGCCGGCGCCGCCCGCGGCGAAGCCGCAGCGCACACGGCCGCAGGCCGAGACGGCGTCCGCCGCCGAGCCACGGACCGCCCGGCCGCTTCGCCGCGCAGCGGCCCGCCCGGGGGGCGGGGGCACGGCACCGCGGACGCGGCCCGCGGCGAAGCCGCAGCACGCACGGCCGCAGGCCGGAACGGCGTCCGCCGCCAAGCCACGGGCCGCCTGGCCCAGCCACAGGCCAACGCCTCGCCGCGCCACGACCTGCCCGGCGGATCGGTGGCCGACACCGGAAGCGCCGCCCGTGCGGCGAAGCCGCAGGCTGCGCAAGGCCACCCGCCGAGGGCGGGTGGGCGGCGCGGCGCGGCCCGGCCGCAGGCCGTCGCGCAGGCGGGAGGCGGCCGTCAGGTCGCCGGCCAGACGCCGCCCCACGGCGTGTCCCGCGCCGTGCGGTAGTCCGCGCCCTGGCGGCGGGTGACGGTCTCCCGCCGGAGGCCGGCGGCCGGCTCCGGGTCGCACAGGTCGAGCAGCACCTGGCCCTTGCGGAGCTGCGGGCGGCGGACCACCCGCGCCCGCGCCGGCGCGGCCACCGGCAGAGACGTCGCCGCCACGTAGGAGAACTTCTCGTCCTCGTAGGGCAGCACCCCGCCCTTGACCCGCCGGTGCAGCGCCGAGCGGCCGACGCGGGCCGCGAAGTGGCACCAGTCCGCGCCCGGCTCGATGGGGCAGGCCGCGTCGTGCGGGCAGGGCGCGGCCACCCGCAGGCCGGCGGCGAGCAGCCGGTCGCGGGCGGCGCGCACCCGCAGGTAGCCGTCGGGGGTGCCGGGCTCGATGACCAGGACGGCGGCGCCGGCGGCCGTGGCCGCCGCGTCGACCACCCCGTCGCGGGCCGCCTCGGGGAGCTCGCCGAGGAGGTAGGAGACGGTGACCAGGTCGGCGGTGGGGAGCCGGACGCCGGGCGCGAGCCGTTCACGGCGCCACTCCACGCGGAACGCGGCATCCGCCGCCAGCTCGCGGCCGAGCGCGAGCGCGGGCTCCGACCAGTCGACGACGACCGTCTCGCGGTCGCCGGGCCAGGCGTCGGCCGCCGCCCAGACCGCCGCGCCGGTGCCGCCGCCAAGGTCGAGGTGGCTGGCCGGGGCCCAGTCCGGGAGCCGCGCGGCGAGTTGGTCGAGCGCGGCGGCGATCGCCTCGTGGGTGGCCGGCATCCGGTAGGCGGCGTAGGCGACGGCGTCGGCCCGGTCCCGCAGGATGGGCGTCGCGGCGACGGTGCGCCCCCGGTAGCTGGCGATCAGCCGCTCGACGGCCGCCGCGGCCTGCCGTGGCGGCAGGCCGTCGAGCAGCCGGTCGAGGGCGGCGCCCAGGGGCGTGGTGGTGGGGCTGGTCACCGCCGCAGTGTAGGCACGGCGGCGGTGGCGGCGCGCCGCCACGGGCGGCACAGCAGCAGGAAGCAGGCCGCGGAGAGCAGCACCGAGGCGAGCTGGACGACGGCCATCGGGACGGCGGTGTCCTCGCCCGCGACGCCGACCAGCGGCGAGGCGACGGCGCCGACGAAGAACTGCGAGGCGCCGAGCAGGGCGGCGGCGGAGCCGGCCGCGTGCGGGGCCCGCTGCAGTCCCTCGGTGTTGGCGTTGGGCAGCACCAGCGGCATGGCGCCCATCAGGACGAAGAGCCCGGTGGCGACGGGCACCAGGCCGAGGTCGCCGAAGACGCCGGTGGTCATCAGCAGCAGGGAGGTGGCGGCGAGCACCAGCAGCGCGTGTCCGACGGCCATGATCCGGTGCGTGGGGACGCGGCCGACCAGGATCTTGCCGTTGACCTGGCTCATCACGACCAGGCCGACGGAGTTGACCATGAACAGCAGGCTGAAGGTCTGCGGGGAGGCGCCGTAGATCTCCTGGATGACGAACGGTGAGGCGGCGACGTAGGCGAAGAGGCCGGCGAAGGTGAGGCCGCCGACCAGCAGGTGGCCGGTGAAGACGCGGTCCCTGAAGAGGCCGCCCATGGTGCGCAACGCGGCCGGCAGGCCGCCGCGTTCGCGGCGCTCGGCGGGGAGGGTCTCCGGCAGCCAGCGGGCCGCGACCAGGGTGAGCAGCAGCCCGGCGACGGCGAGGACGACGAAGATGCCGCGCCAGTCGGTGAACCGCATCAGCTGCCCGCCGAACACCGGGGCCAGGATGGGGGCGAGGCCGGAGATCAGCATCAGGGTGGAGAAGAAGCGGGCCATGGCGACGCCGTCGAACATGTCGCGGACGATGGCGCGGGCTATGACGACGCCGGCCGAACCGGCGAGGCCCTGGACGAGGCGGAAGGCCGTGAGCGTCTCGACGTTGGGCGCGACGGCGCAGGCCACGGAGGCCAGGACATAGCCGCCCATGCCGGCGAGCAGCGGCAGCCGGCGGCCGAGCTGGTCACTCATCGGGCCGACGATCAGCTGCCCGAGGCCGAGGCCGAGGAGGCAGGCGGTCAGGGTGAGCTGGACGGTGGCGGCGCCGGTGCCGAGGCTGTCGGCGACCTCGGGGAGAGCGGGGAGGTAGGTGTCGATGGAGAGTGGGGTGAGGGCGCTGAGGCTGCCCAGGATGAGGGTGAGCAGCAGTCCGGCCCGCCTGCGGCGTGAGAGCTTCGGTGCTCCTTCGCCGGCGGTGGCGGGCCGGGGGATCTGGGTGGCGGTGTGGTCTTGGGCGGGTTCGGCCGTCGGGGATTGGCCGGGCTGAGTCATGCACCTCTCCGGTGATAGCGCTCGGAACAATCCGATCATCCCATGATTGGCCGGACCACCCCCGCTTCTTTTCCTCCCTCCGGGGGACCCCACGCGGTGCGTTTCGTCACACGCCCCGGCTACGGACGCCGCCGCTCAGCGCCGCGCCACGCTGAGCAGGTGCGAACTGGCGGCCAGCAGCTCGGGGTACGGCTCAGCCATCCGGGCCGCGGCCAGCGCCGACTCGAACAGCGGGGTACCGATCACCGATTCGCCCGTGAACTGCTCGGTCGCTTTGAGCATCCCCCAGGTCGGCCCCTCGACGCCGAACACCTCGACCCCCTCGAACCCCGCCGCGGCGACCTCACCCCGTAGCTCGTCGGCACTGTGGAAGTAAGCCTGGGTGAAGGACTTCTTCCCGTCATGGACCCGGGACTCGAGGATTCCCGCGATGCTCCGCCGGACGTCGTCCCGGTGCAGGTGCGCGAAGGCCGTGTGCTCGAACAGTGAGGCATACCTGTTGATGCCGGCGGCGGCCAGGAGCCCTCCGGGGCGTAGTACGCGGAACGCCTCGGTGAGAGCCTGCCGCCGGTCGCCGGCATCAGTGAGATGGTAGAGCGGACCGAGGAGCAGCACGACGTCGAACGAGGCGTCGGCCATGGTGAGTTGCCGCGCGTCGCCCAACTCGGTGGTACATCCGGCGATCTGTCCAGCCTGGTCGACATGGCGGGGAACCGGATCGACCAGGTGCACGCCGTAGCCGTCCGCGATCAGCCACCGCGCGTGCGTCCCGGGCCCACCGCCGACGTCGAGCACCCGCGCCGGGGGCCGGGGCAGGTAGCGGCGCAGCAACTCCTGGGTACGCAGGAGCTCCAATGTGCCGTCAGCCGACGACGACAACCGGTCGGCCTCGGTGACCTTCGAGGTGTAGAACGCCATCACCTCGGGAGCTATCCGTGGAACAGTCATGTGAGCCTTCTATTACCGCAGGTAGGTGCGCTGCCACTCGGCCGACGACATGCCCTGGGCAGCGTTGGCGAGTGCGATGGCCGACGGCGTCTTGAGCTTCGCCCGTGTGCTGTCCACCCACTCCTGGGCATTGCGGTAGCCCTGTTCCAGGTACTCGAGGCCCTGGATCATGCACTCCAACTTGTCGGCGTCGTGAGCGACCAGCACTTCGAGGGAGTCGCCGTTCTCGTACTCGTCCACGATGGCCTGGATCCCGGCGGCCACGACCGGAGGGGCGTCGGCCACCTGGTCCGCCGTGACGTCCTCGTTCCTGGCCGCGGTGAGGTAGCGACGTCCCACCCACGGGATGTCGCCCACGCGCGTCTCCTGGGTGTCATGAAAGGTGCACAGCAGAGCACCTTCGCCGGATCGGCACCTTCGAGCATCGCCAGCACGGACCCGATGATCGCCGTGCGAAAGCTGTGCTCGGCGATCGTCTCCGGATCCTTCACGCCCGCGATCCACCACCCGCTGCGCTTGCCGCGCTTGAGCGTCCCCATCTCCATGAGGTACGTGACCGCCCCCCGGGCGTGCTGCTCGTCCAACATGCGGCGTCCTCTCCGTGGATCAGGCTCTGGTCATTCGTAGACCGCAGTTCAACTGCTCCAGCTCCCGCCGGGCTCGCGACGACGCGCTGTCCGAGTCGAGCAGTCGTAGCACCCGACCAGCAAGGTCGGCGGTGAGGCGCGCGTCAACCGTCAGCAATGCCGGGTGCGCGGCAAGCAGGGCCCACACCGAGTGCACGTTCAGGTCGATACACGCCAAGCCGGGGTCGAGTCGACTGGCCATGGCCCGTAGCAGAGCGCTCGCATCCCACTGTCGCGAGGAACGGGAAGCCATGAAGCCGTCATCGGCCCGCGGAAGAGGGTCCAGTCCAAGCCAGTAGGCCCAGTAGTTCAAGTTGGCGGCTTCTCCGGCATCGTCCTGCATGCCGTGGTCAATGAAGGCCCAGAGCACATCCTGTTCCCCGTGCCTCGTCAGGGAGGTGGCGATCGACCGTGCGTCCGACCACTCCAGGGGCGAGGTGAAGGTGAACCGCATCGGTTTGCGCATGTGGCCGACCCAGGCGTGGGTGTCTGGGGCGCTGTCATAGCTGCACAGGTAGACGGCCTGTCGCCGGAGTAGGGCCCCGTCTTGGCCGAGCCTTTCGGCTTCCTCGGCGCACCGCCTGAGGTGGCTGAACGCAGCCTGACGCTCCGCTGCCGGCAGGAGCGGGGAATCGGGGGTCGGCCCTCGCCGACGCGGCGTTTCGGGAGGGTTTTGCGGAAGCGCCGCCGGGGGCGCCCCCGTGAGTGCCCAGGCGATCATGTGGGCGGCAGTTCGGGTGTACACCCACTGGGCGAGGGGATGGTGCTCAACGCTCTGCCGCGAGGGCACTGGGTTCTCCAGCGCGTGGGTGATGACCGCGTCCGCCTGACCAGCGGCCTCCAGAAGCACCACGAGTTCGGGATCGGCGGCGTTTGGGCGTCAGCCTGCTGGATTGAACTACCTGAGAATCTCCGACTCAGGTCACCAGGTCACCTACGGCGCTGCGGACGCGCTGGGGATCGACCCGCCGGCCGTCTTCGTCGAGGTCCATCGGTCCAACATGAGCAAGCTCGACGCGGACGGCCGGGTCCTCCGCCGAGCCGATGGCAAGGTGCTCAACGGCCCCGGCTACCGACCACCCGTCCTCGACGGGCTCGTCGAGTGGCCGCCGGCCGGTTCCTGAGCGCCCCGCCGGGACCGACACGCAACCGGGAGGTGCCCGTGTACAACCATGAACCCGCCGACTACCACTGCCCGTTCTGCCACCTCACCCCGGATCGGGAACCCGACGTGGTCTACCGCGACGAGCGCGTCTTCGCGCTGGTCTGCCCCCGCTGGTGGCTACGGAACGCGGGCCATCTGCTGGTCATCCCCGTCGCCCATCACGAGAACCTCTACGACCTGCCCGCCGCCGACGGCCACGCGGTCTTCGACGCCACCCGCGTACTCGCTCGCGCCATGCGCACCGCCTACGGCTGCGCCGGGGTCTCCACCCGCCAGCACAACGAGCCGGCCGGCGACCAAACGGTCTGGCACTTCCACCAGCATCTCTTCCCCCGCTACCCGGGCGACGACCTCTACGGCACGCCCCCGCAGCCCGACTGGCTCCCCGCCGACCGCCGTCGCGCCTACGCGGAACGGCTGCGCGCTGCGCTCGCCTCCTGGTGACGACCCGGCCCGCCGTTGGTGGTGGCGGGCCGGGCGGTCGACCGGACTACGCGGGCCGCAGGCCGGGGGCGCCGGCCGGGGAGACGAAGGTGGCGGCGGTGAGGACCCCGGCGCCCGGGGTGGTGACGGTGGGCACCACCCGGTACTCGGCGGTCAGTTGGCGGCTGTCCAGGGTGAGCACCACGTACCCGCGGCGGCCGTCGTAGAAGCGCAGGTGCGGGTTGGCGCCGGTCAGGGCCGGCCAGTTGGCCGGTCGTTCCGAGCCGTTGCCGCCGCTGGAGATCGAGCTGGTGACCAGTTCGACGCCCAGGGTGCGGGAGGCCGGGTCGTCCCAGTCCGCCTTGAGGTCGAAGGCGTAGTGGACGTGCACGTCCCCGGTCAGCACCACCAGGTTGTCCACGCCGGCGTCGCGGGCGGCGGTCAGGAAGCGCTCGCGGGCCGCCGGGTAGCCGTCCCAGGCGTCCATCGACAGCGGCCACGGGCCCTCGACCCGGTTGCGGCGACGGGCCAGCACCACCTGCTGCGGCACCAGGTTCCACACCGCGCGCGAGCGGCGCCAGCCGTCGGCCAGCCAGCGCTCCTGGCTCGCGCCGAGCAGCGTGCGTCCCGGCGCCGCGACCTCGTCCGTCGGCACCTGCCAGCCGTCGCCGAGCGCCTGGTCGTCCCGGTACTGGCGGGAGTCGAGGATGTCCAGCTGGGCGAGGCGGCCGTAGTCGAGACGCCGGTGGAGCCGGGCGTCGGGGCCGTGCGGCAGCTGGGCGCGGCGCAGCGGCATGTTCTCGTAGTAGGCGCGGTAGGCGGCGGCGCGGCGGACCAGGAACTCCTCGGGCGGCACGTTGTTCTCGGGGATCGAGCCGGCGTAGTTGTTCTCCACCTCGTGGTCGTCCCAGGTGACGACGAACGGGTGCGCCGCGTGCGCGGCCCTGAGGTCCGGGTCGCGGTGGTAGAGGGCGTAGCGCAGCCGGTAGTCCTCCAGGGTGACGGTCTCCCGGTTGAGTTCGGCGGGCAGCGCGTCGGGGCCGGTGTAACCGCGGGCGCCGGCGGCCGAGTTGACCGGGTACTCGTAGAGGTAGTCGCCGAGGTGCAGGACGGCGTCGATGTTCTCCTCGCGGGCCAGGTGGCCGTAGGCGGTGAAGTAGCCCTGGTCGTAGCGCTGGCAGGAGACCAGCGCGAAGCGCAGCGACTCGGCGTGCGCGCCGGGGGCCGGCGCGGTCCTGGTGCGGCCGGTGGGGCTGGTCCAGCGGCCGACGTGGAAGCGGTAGTGGTACGTGGTGGCCGGGCGCAGCCCGTCGGCCTCGACGTGCACGGCGTGGTGGAACTCGGGGTGGGCCTCGGTCCGGCCGGTCCGCTCGATCCGGCGGAACGCCTCGTCCCTGGCGATCTCCCAGCGCACGGTGACCGGTTGGGCCGGCAGCCCGCTGTCGACGGCGAACGGCTCGGGTGCGAGTCTCGTCCACAGCACCACCGAGTCGTGGCGCGGGTCCCCCGAGGCGACGCCGAGGGTGAAGGGGTCGACGGTCAGCGCCTCCGGGTCGAGCGGTTCCGCGGCCTGGGCGGTGTTGGGGAGGTTGGTGGAGAAGGCGATGGCCGCGGCGGCGCCGGTGACGGTCAGGAAGCGGCGTCGGTCGAGGAGCCGGGCCGCGACACGCAGCGCGTCCGTGGGAGAGGACTCGGGAGGGCGGGCGGGAGAGGAGGAGTGCGTCATATCGTCGAGTGCAGCGGGGCCGGCCGTCCGCCGGCCATCCCGCGCCCGTCGCGCGCATGGCGTCTCCATGACAATCCGGCCGGCCGGAATAGCCGCGGTGGGCCGCGAGTTGAACGCCACATGACCAACGATCCCGAGGTGCTGCGCTACGCCGCCTTCACGACAGACCCCGAGGGCGGCAACCCGGCGGGCGTGGTGCTGGACGCCACCGGCCTGTCCGACGCGGCCATGCAGGACATCGCGACCTCCGTGGGCTATTCGGAGACCGCGTTCCTCACCCCGACCGGCGAGGCCGGCCGGTACGCGGTGCGCTACTTCAGCCCGCTGGCCGAGGTGCCGTTCTGCGGGCACGCCACGGTCGCCACCGCGGTGGCGCTGGCCGAGCGGCTCGGCCCCGGCGAACTGACGTTCCACACGCCCGTCGGCGAGGTGCCGGTCGTGGTGCGGCCGGGCGACGACGGGCCGGCGGCGACGCTCTCCAGCGTCGAACCGCACCAGGAGCCGGTCGCCGCCGCCGACCTGGCCGAGGCGCTGGCCGCGCTCGACTGGTCGGCCGGCGAGCTCGACCCCGCCCTGCCGCCGGTGATCGCGTTCGCCGGCGCCCGGCACCTGGTGCTCGCGGCGGCCGACCGCAAGCGGCTGGCCGCCCTCGACTACGACTTCGAGCGGCTGAAGTCCCTGATGCTGCGCCTGGACCTCACGACGCTACAGCTCGTGTGGCGGGAGTCGCCCACCGTGTTCCACGTGCGCGACCCGTTCCCCGTGGGCGGGGTCGTGGAGGACCCGGCGACCGGCGCTGCGGCCGCCGCGCTCGGCGGCTATCTGCGGGAGATCGGCCTGGTCGAGCCGGCGGCGGTCCTCACCCTGCACCAGGGCCACGACCTCGGCCGGCCGTCCCTGCTGACGGTCGAACTGCGCGCCGCCGACCCCCGCGTCCACGTCTCGGGCACGGCGGTCCGCATCCCGGACGGGACGGCGTAGCGGGCGCGCGGCGCGTCACACGCGCAGCCGCCGCACCCGTTCGTGGGTGTGCGCCTCGATGTCCTGCACCGTGGTGTGCAGCAACTGGTGCGACAGCTCGGAGAGCGCCCGCGCCACCGCCAGCTCGCGCCCGATGTCGGGCACGTTCTCGTCGGCGGGATGCGCGCGGGCCACGCCCTCGGTGACCAGCACGACGTCCGGTCGGTCCTCGAGGCGCGCCTCGGCGCGCGTCATCCGCCCGCCGTCGTCGCTCGAGTCGATGGACAGGCGCACGTTCCAGGTCTCCTCGTGTGCCATGATCGGCCTCCCTGGTGAACATCGGGAACGTCTGAGGAGTGCTCGGGCATTCGCCCTTCTTCCATGGTCGCTCTCGCTCGCCGCCACTGCACACCCCCTGGTCGGGGCCCCGTGCCGGGCCGGAGCCCGGGTGCTGGCAAGCTGGGGGCTTGGGGGAAGCCGGGCCGTACGACAGACCAGGTGGACCGATGCCGGAGCGAACGACAGCAGGACCCAGCGGCGCCGAGACACCCGCCCGATGGGCGGTGGCCCTGCGCCGCACCCCGGTGTCGATGTGGCGGGACGACATCGACCACTGGGCCGCGGCGCTCACCTACTACTCGGTGCTCGCCGTCTTCCCCACCCTCTTCGTGGCCCTGTCGGTCATCGGGATCATCGACTACCGGGTGGCGCAGGAGCTGCTGTGGCAGTTCAGCGCGCTGGTCCCGGCCGGCTCCCGGGGGGACGTGGTGAGCGCGCTGCACGACCTGGCCGACCAGCGCTCGGCGGCCTGGGTGGTGACGGTGGTGGGCGCGGTCAGCGCGCTGGTGTCCGCCTACAACTACCTGGCCATCTTCCGGCGGGTGCAGCACGCGATGCACGGCGTGACCGACCACCGCGCACCTTGGCGGACCATCCCCCGCACCATGCTGTCGGCCCTCGGGCTGCTCGCCCTGCTGGTCGGCAGTGCCACGGTGCTGGTGCTCACCAGCGGCGCGGTGCGCGTGATCGGGCGGCTCCTCGGGCCGGGGGAGGCGGGCAGCACGGCGTGGGAGCTGCTGAAGTGGCCGCTGCTCGTGCTGCTGGTGACGGGCCTGGTGCTGGTGCTCTTCCGCACCGGCCCGGCGGGCGCCCAGGTGCCGGCCAGGGGCGTGCCGGGCGGGGCGCTGGCGGTGCTGCTGTGGCTGGTGACCTCGGCCGCGTTCGCGCTGTACGCCTCGGGGGTCGGCACCTACGACCGGCTCTACGGCTCGCTGGCCGGGATCATCGTCTTCCTGGTGTGGCTGTGGGTGTCCAACCTGAGCCTGCTCGCCGGGGCCCAGTTCAACGCGGAGCTGGCCCGGCTCACGCCGCCGCCGGCGCCGCCGCGCCCGGCCGTGCCGCCGCTGCCGGCGTACCCGCCGGCCGCCGGCCGGGCGCCGGTGCCCGCCAGGCCCACGGCCGGGAAGGACGACCTGCCGTGACCCGGCCGCCCGTGCCGCTCGACGACCTCGACCGGAAGATCGTCGCCGCGCTGATCGCCAACGCGCGGACCAGCTTCGCGGAGATCGGCGCGGCCATCGGCCTGTCAGCGCCGGCCGTCAAGCGCCGCGTCGACCGGATGCGGGAGGCCGGCGTGATCACCGGCTTCACCGCGACCGTGCTGCCCGGCGCGCTCGGCTGGCGCACCGAGGCGTACGTCGAGGTCTACTGCGACAGCGCCGCTCCGCCGCGCCGGCTGGCCGAGGTGGTGCGCGACTACCCGGAGATCACCGCGGCGATGACCGTCACCGGCGGCGCGGACGCGTTGCTGCACATCAGGGCCACCGACATCGAGCACTTCGAGCGGGTGCTGGAGCGGATCAGGGCCGAGCCGTTCATCCGCAAGACGATCAGCCAGATCGTCCTCTCCCACCTGATCGCCAACTCCCCCGAGGCCGGAGCCAGCCCGAGCCCCCCTCCCGCGCAATGAACCGCCGCCTGGCGGCCTGACGACGCAACGGTCTTGCGCACACGCGCAAGTGCCGTTTCTTGTCGCCCACATCCTCCCGTTTCTACCGTCAAAGGGAAGAACCGAGAGGAGAGTCGCCAGTGCCAGGCAAGCTCGCCCGCCCGCGGCGCTACCTGATGTGCGAGCCGCGCCACTTCGACGTGGCCTACGCCATCAACCCCTGGATGGACCCGGCGGGCACCGTCGACCGGTCCCTCGCCCAGGCCCAGTGGACCGCGCTGGTCGACGCGTACCGCACGCACGGCCACACCGTGGAGACGATCGCCCCGGTGCCCGGGCTGCCGGACATGGTGTTCGCCGCCAACTCGGCGCTGGTGGTGGGCGGTCGGATGCTGGGGGCCAGGTTCCACGCCCCGCAGCGGCAGCCCGAGTCCGGCGCCTACCTGACCTGGTACAAGGACGCCGGCTACCAGGTCCACGAGCCCGCCGAGGTCTGCGAGGGCGAGGGCGACCTGGTCCCGGTCCGCGGCCTGGTGCTGGCCGGCACCGGCTTCCGCACCACCCGGGCCGCCCACGAGGAGGTGCGGCGGCACTTCGGCCTCCCGGTGGTCACGCTGCCGCTGATCGACCCGCGCTTCTACCACCTGGACACCGCGCTGTTCGCGCTGGACGACGGGCCCGAGGGGAACATCGCCTACTACCCGGGCGCCTTCTCCGCCGAGGCCCGGGCCACGCTGGCCGAGCTGTTCCCCGACGCGCTGCTCGCCACCCGCGAGGACGCGCTCGCCTTCGGCCTCAACTCGGTCTCCGACGGCCGCCACGTCTTCGTCGCGCCCCAGGCCACCGGCCTCGTCTGCCGCCTCGCCGAGCGCGGCTACGTCCCCGTCCCCGTCGACCTGTCGGAGATCCACAAGGCCGGCGGGGGCATCAAGTGCTGCACCCAGGAGCTCCGGCCATGACGAACCCCACCCGCCACTCCCACCGTTCCTCCGCCGAGCTGATCCGCGCCGAGGAGACCACGCTCGCCCACAACTACCACCCGCTGCCCGTCGTCGTGGCCCGCGCCGAGGGCGCGTGGGTCGAGGACGTCGAGGGCCGCCGCTACCTCGACATGCTGGCCGGCTACTCGGCCCTCAACTTCGGCCACCGCCACCCCGCGCTGATCGAGGCCGCGCACCGCCAGCTCGACCGGCTCACCCTCACCTCGCGCGCCTTCCACAACGACCGGCTCGCCGACTTCGCCGAGGGCCTCGCCGAACTCACCGGGCTCGACATGACCCTGCCGATGAACACCGGCGCCGAGGCCGTGGAGAGCGCCGTCAAGGTGGCCCGCCGCTGGGCCTACCGGGTGCGGGGCGTGGCCCCCGACCGGGCCACCGTCGTGGTCGCGGCCGGCAACTTCCACGGCCGCACCACCACCATCGTCGGCTTCTCCGACGACCCGGACGCGAGGGACGGCTTCGGCCCGTTCACGCCCGGCTTCCGCACCGTCCCCTACAACGACCTGCCAGCGCTGGCCGCCGCGATCGACGAGACCACGGCCGCCGTGCTGATCGAACCCATCCAGGGTGAGGCCGGCGTCCTCATCCCGGACGACGGCTACCTCGCCGGCGTCCGCGAACTGACCAGCCGCGCCGGCGTGCTGTGGATCGCCGACGAGATCCAGTCCGGCCTCGGCCGCACCGGCCGCACGCTGGCGGTGGAGCACGAGGGCGTCCTGCCCGACCTGCTGCTGCTCGGCAAGGCGTTGGGCGGCGGCATCGTCCCGGTCTCGGCGGTGGTCGGCCGGCGGGACGTCCTCGGCGTCCTCACCCCCGGCAGCCACGGCTCCACCTTCGGCGGCAACCCGCTGGCCGCGGCCGTCGGTTCCGCGGTGCTCGACCTGCTGCGCACCGGCACCTACCAGCGCCGCGCCACCGAACTCGGCCGGATCCTGGACGCCGGCCTGTCGGGCCTGGTCGGCGAGGGCGTCCTCGCCTACCGCTGCCGCGGCCTGTGGGCCGGCGTCGACATCGACCCCACCATCGGCACCGGCCGCGAGATCGGCGAACGCCTGCTGCGCGAGGGCGTCCTGGTCAAGGACACCCACGGCTCCACGATCCGGCTGGCGCCGCCGCTGACCATCACGGAGGACGAACTCACCACGGCGATCGAGACCCTGGCGAAGACGCTGGCCCGCGGAGCGGGCCGCGGAGCCGGGTAGCACGGCGGTCGGTGCGGGTCCGCGGCCTGCCGGCTTCGCGGCGGGTTTTCCCCCACCCACCCGCCCTTCCGCGCTGCCGCGAGCCGCGGGCCTGCGGCCCGGGCGCTGCGCGCCCGCGGCGTGGCGCGGGCCGTCGCCGAAGGCGCGGCTCGGCCGCAGGCCGCCGGCCGGTGGTCGCGGCGCTTCGCGCGGTGACTCCCCCGCCCACCCGCCCTTTCCGCGCTGCCGCGAGCCGCGGGCCGCGCGCTCGTCGCGCGAGGCCACCGGCCGGGGGGC
>NZ_JBHXFJ010000038.1:0-78439 GCF_042722465.1 Streptomyces sp. NPDC127098 | reverse complement strand
GTGCCGGCGCGCCGGGCACGGCCGCCGCCGCGGGCGGCGGGCCGGCCGGTCGCGTCACCGCGCTCGGCGACGCGGCCGTGCCGGCCGCAGGCCACACCGCAGGGCGGCTCGTCGCCGCCGCAGGCGGCCTCGTGGCGGCCGTCGCGTACGCCCGGTCCGTCGGGCGCCCGCAGCTCGCGGCCGTGCGGGCGGCGGGGGACGCGCATGCCGCGCGGGGCGCCACCGGCGCCGGCGTGCGGGGCGGCATCGGCCTCCAGGCCGCGCTGGCCGCCGGCGCCGGCGCGCCGGTCGTCGCCGCCGCCCTGTCGGCGCTCGGTCCGCTCGCCCGTCTCGCCTCGCGAAAGGTGTCCCCGACATGACCGGCCTCCGCTTCGGCTACGGCACCAACGGCTTCGCCAACCACCGGCTCGACGAGGCCCTGGCTGTCATCGCGGGACTCGGCTACGACGGTGTCGCGCTGACCCTGGACCACCCGCACCTGGATCCCTTCGCGCCCGATCTCGCGGCCCGCACCGCCGCGTTGGCGCGCCGTCTCGACCAACTCGGGCTCGGCGTCGTCGTCGAGACCGGGGCGCGCTACGTCCTCGACCCCTGGCACAAGCACGAGCCCACCCTCGTCTCCGCCGAGAGCCGCGATCGCCGCGTCGACTATCTCGGCCGGGCCGTCCGGGTCGCCGCCGACCTCGGCGCCGACGCCGTCTCGTTCTGGTCCGGGACGCTGCCCGCCGGCACCACCCCCGAGGAGGGCTGGCGGCGCCTGACCACCGGCACCGCCGAGGTGCTCGAGACGGCCGAACGGCACGGCGTGGTCTGCGCGTTCGAGCCGGAGCCCGGGATGTTCGTCGACACGCTCGGCGGCGTCGCCGAACTACGCCGCCGGCTCGGCGACCCGGCCGCGCTGCGGGTGACGATCGACCTCGGGCACACGGTGTGCAACGAGGACGCGTCGACGGCGGACTGCGTGCGCGGCGTCGGCCCGCTGCTCGCCAACGTGCAGGCCGACGACATGCGGCGCGGCACGCACGAGCACCTGGAGTTCGGCGACGGCGAGATCGACCTGCCGGCCGCGCTCGGCGCCCTGCGCGAGACCGGCTACCGGGGTCTGGTCGCCGTCGAGCTGCCCCGGCACGCGCACGCCGCGCCCACCGTCGCCGCCCGCGCGCTGGAGGCGCTCCGCAAGGCCGAGGCGGTGACCCGGTGAGCGCCGAGCAGCTGGATGAACGATTCTTCAAGCTGGCGACCGAGGTTGCCACCGATCCCAACCGGCTCAGGGCCCTCTTCCCCGCGGTGGGACGGCTCGTCGGTCGGGGCCCGACCGATCCGGACGACCCGGAGGGGCTGCGCGTGCCCCGGATCGAGGACCGGGCCCGGGCCGCCCTGGTGGCCGCCGTCGCCGCGTCCAGCCGTCTCTCACCGACCGAACTCACCAACCTGCTCACGGAGTTGTACGAGGACGGCGACGGCGACGAGAAGCGCGCCGTGCTGCGCGCCCTCGACGACGTCGACATCCCGGGACTGCTCGGGCTCGTCGAGGACGGGTTGCGCAGCAACGACCCGCGCCTGGTCGCGGCCGCCATGGGCCGGTACGCCGACCGCCACCTCGGCGCGGACGTCTGGCGGCACGGCGTGCTCAAGTGCCTGTTCGTCGGCGTGCCGTTGGACGCCGTCGCCGCCTGGACCGGCCGCGTCGACGACGAACTCGCCCGCATGACCGCCGCGTTCGTCGCCGAACGGGAGGCCGCCGGCCGCCCCGTGCCCGAGGACGCCCGCCGCATCCTGGCCCTGTACCGCCCGCACTTTGAAGGAGAGCGCTGATGCGCATCTTCGACCCGCACATCCACATGACGTCCCGCACCACCGACGACTACCAGGTGATGTACGACGCGGGCGTGCGCGCCGTGACCGAGCCGGCGTTCTGGCTCGGTCAACCCCGCACCTCCGTGGGCTCGTTCAAGGACTACTTCGACGGCCTGGTCGGCTGGGAGCGGTTCCGGGCCGCCCAGTTCGGTATCCGGCACCACTGCACCGTCGCCCTCAACCCCAAGGAGGCCAACGACCCACGCCTCGCCGGGGTGCTGGACCTGCTGCCGCGCTACCTGGCCAAGGACGGCGTGGTGGCGGTCGGCGAGACCGGCTTCGACTCCATGACCGAGGCCGAGGAGACCGTCTTCGTCCGCCACCTCGGCCTCGCCGCCGAGTACGGCCTGCCCGTGCTGGTACACACCCCGCACCGCGACAAGGCCGAAGGCACCCGCCGCAGCCTGGAGTTGGTCGCCGCCTCCGGGCTGCCGCCGGAGATGGTGCTCATCGACCACCTCAACGAGGTGACCGTCGGCCTGGTCGCCGAGTCCGGCTGCTGGATGGGCTTCTCCATCTACCCCGACACCAAGATGGACGAGCACCGCATGGTCAAGGTCCTCGCCGAGTACGGCCTCGACCGGATGATCGTCAACTCGGCCGCCGACTGGGGCCGCAGCGACCCGCTGAAGACCGCCAAGACCGGCGCCGCGATGCGCGAGGCCGGCTTCGCCGAGGACGACGTGGACCGGGTGCTGTGGCGCAACCCGGTGGCTTTCTACGCCCAGAGCGGCCGGCTGCTGCTCGACGAGGCCGGCGACGGGGCGGCGGACGCCGCCGCCACCTTCGAGGGCAACTCGATCCTGCGCGGCCAGCGGCCGGCCTGAGACACCGAGCCCGAGACACCGAAAGGAGCCGCCATGACGTTCCGGCACCGCGACGGCACCCGCGTGCACCTCGCGTACTGCACCAACGTCCATCCGGCCGAGGACGCCGAAGGGCTGCACCGCCAGCTGCGGGTCTTCGGCGCCGGCGTCCGCGCCAGGCTCGACGCGGACCGGATCGGCCTCGGCCTGTGGCTGCCCGCGCCGCTGGCCGCCCGCCTCGCCGCCGAGCCGGCCGAACTCGACCGACTGCGAAGCGCCCTGGACGAGCACGGCATCGAGGTCGTCACCCTCAACGCGTTCCCCTACCGCGGGTTCCACGCCCCCGTCGTCAAGAAGGCCGTCTACCGACCCGACTGGACCGAGGAGGAGCGGCTCGGCTACACCCTCGACTGCGCCCGGGTGCTGACCGGGCTGCTGCCCGACGACGCCGCCCGCGGCAGCGTCTCCACCGTGCCGCTGGCCTGGCGCGAGCCCTGGGACGCGGGCCGGCACGGCGCCGCCCGCGCCATGCTCGACCGGCTGGCCGAAGGGCTCGCCAAGCTGGAGGCGGAGACCGGCCGCACCGTCCGCGTCGGCCTCGAACCGGAACCCGGCTGCATCGTCGAGACCGTGACCGAGGCCGTCGAGCTGCTGGCCGGCGTCGACACCCGGCGGATCGGCGTCTGCCTCGACACCTGCCACCTCGCCGTCGCCTTCGAGGACCCGGCCGGCGCCGTGGCCGCACTCGCCGAGGCCGGCCTGCCCGTCGTCAAGGCGCAGGTCTCGGCGGCCCTGCACGCCGCCGAGCCGGCTGACACCGACACCAGGGCCGCGCTGGCCCGCTACACCGAGGACCGCTTCCTGCACCAGGTCCGCGAACTGCCCCCCGGCGACGGCGCGGTGGCGGCCCGCGACGACCTGCCCCAGGCGCTGGAAGGGCCCGCGGCGCTGCCCGGCAGCGGCCCCTGGCGAGTGCACTTCCACGCCCCGCTGCACCAGCGCCCCGAGCCACCGCTGGACACCACCACGGACCACCTGGAGCGCACCCTGGCCGAACTGTTCGCCGGGCCCGAGGCGCGCACCGACCACCTGGAGGTGGAGACCTACACCTGGTCCGTGCTGCCCGAACGGTTCCGGCCCACCGGCGACGCCGAGCTCGCCGCCGGACTCGCCGCCGAACTGCGCTGGGCCGCCGGCGCGTTGGGTCGCGCCGGCCTGACCGAGACCGAGAAGGAGACGGCATGACCACCGCCCGACGCGTCCTGCTGCTCGACGTCGTGGGCCTCACCCCACGGCTGCTGGAACACACCCCCAACCTGCGGGCCGTCGCCGAACGCGGCTGGCAGGCCGAGCTGGAGACCGTGCTGCCCGCCGTCACCTGCTCCGTGCAGTCCTCCATGCTCACCGGGCTGCCGCCCGCCGGGCACGGCATCGTCGGCAACGGCTGGTACTTCCGCGACCTCGGCGAGGTCCACCTGTGGCGGCAGCACAACCGCCTGGTGGGCGGGGAGAAGGTGTGGGAGACCGCGCGCCGCGCCCAGCCCGGCTACAAGGTGGCCAACGTCTGCTGGTGGTACGCGATGGGCGCCACCACCGACTGGACCGTCACCCCGCGCCCGGTCTACCACGCGGACGGCCGCAAGTCCCCCGACTGCTACACGCGACCGACCGAGCTGCACGACGAACTCACCGAGGAACTCGGCCCGTTCCCGCTCTTCCAGTACTGGGGGCCGACGGCGTCGCTGCGCTCCAGCGAGTGGATCGTCGCCGCCACCCGCCGCCTGATGCCGCGCGCCGACCTGACGCTGTCCTACGTGCCGCACCTCGACTACGACCTCCAGCGGTACGGCCCCGACAGCCCACAGGCCGCCCGCGCCGCCGCCGACGTGGACCGGGTCCTGGCGCCACTGCTGCGGGACGCGCGGGAGACCGACACCCGGGTGGTGGTCGTCAGCGAGTACGGCATCACCGCCGCCAGCCGCCCGGTGCACGTCAACCGGGCGCTGCGCAGGGCCGGGCTGCTTGAGGTCTACACCCAGGAGGGCATGGAGTACCTGGACCCGTGGGCCTCCCGGGCCTTCGCGGTGGCCGACCACCAGGTGGCGCACGTCTACGTCGACGACCCGGCCGACGTGCCGGCCGTCGCGAAGCTCTGCGCCGACCTGCCGGGCGTGGAGCAGGTGCTGGACCGCGACGGGCAGGCCAGGTACGGGCTCGACCACGAGCGCTCGGGCGAGTTGGTGTTGGTCGCCGAGTCCGAGTCGTGGTTCAGCTACTACTACTGGCTGGACGACGAACGGGCCCCCGACTTCGCACGCGGCGTGGAGATCCACCGCAAGCCCGGCTACGACCCGGCCGAGCTGTTCTTCGACCCCGCCGACCCCCGTGCCAGGCTGCGCGCCGGCGTCGGCCTCGCCCGCAAGAAGCTGGGGCTGCGCTACACCACCAACGTCGTCCCGCTCGACGGCCGTTGGGTCGGCGGCACCCACGGCCGCCTCCCCACGGACCCGGCGGACGGACCCGTGCTGCTCTGCGACGCCCCCACCGGTCAACGCGACCGGATCGCCGCCACCGAGGTCCGCGACCTGGTGCTGGACCTGGCGGGGCTGCCGACGAAGCCGTGACGGGCGCTTCCGATCATGATGTAGCAGGCGTTACATTGCCCAGGTGGAAGACGTAACGCGGGCCCAGTGGGTCGTGCTCATCGTGCGGTTGCCGGCGCAGCCCTCGCGACACCGGGTCGCGGTGTGGCGGGAGCTGCGTCGGGTCGGTGCCCTCTCGCTCGGCCAGGGGGTGTGGGCCGCGCCCGAGGTGGCCGTGTTCGCGGACGGCATCGAGCGGGCCGTGGCCATGACGGAGCGGGCCGGCGGCGAGGCCGTGGCGCTGCGCGCCGGCGGGCGTGGCCCGGCCGACGCCGAGCGGCTGCGGGACATGTTCGCGGCGGCGCGCGCCGAGGACTGGGCGGAGTTCGTCGCCGACTGCGGCAAGTACCTCGCGGAGCTGGAGAAGGAGACCAGGCAGGCCAAGTTCACCCTGGCCGAACTGGACGAGGAGGAGCAGAGCCTGGAGCGGCTGCGCCGCTGGCACCGCGACCTCAGGGCCAAGGACGTCTTCGGCTCCCCGGGCGCCGCCGAGGCAGAGGAGCGGCTGGCCGCCTGCGTCCGCCGCTTCGAGGAGTACGGCGAGCGGGTCTTCGCCCATCTGCACGCCTTCGACGCACCGGGGGACGGGGCATGAGAACCGCCATGTGGCCGCTGTACGCGGCCGGCTTCACCACCGCGTTCGGCGCGCACGGCATCGCCGCCAACCTCGGCCAGGGCGAGGAGGACCTCGCGACCTCGCTCCTCTACCTCGGCCTGCTGCTCGCCCTCTACGACGGCGCCGAGGTCGTGCTCAAGCCGGTGTTCGGCACCCTGGCCGACCGGGTCGGCGCCCGGCCCGTGCTGCTCGGCGGGCTGGTGGCGTTCGCCGCCGCCTCCGCGCTGTTCGTGGTGGTGCGCGATCCCGACTGGCTGTGGGCGGCCAGGCTCGGTCAGGGCGCGGCGGCCTCCGCCTTCTCGCCGGCCGCTTCGGCGCTGGTCGCCCGCCTCAACCCGGCCGCCAGGCACGGACGGGCGTTCGGCTCCTACGGCTTCCACAAGTCCGTCGGATACACCGCGGGGCCGCTGCTCGGCGGCGCGCTGATCTGGCTCGGCGGCCTCACCCTGCTCTTCGCGGTCCTCGCGGCGCTGGCCGCCACGGTGGCGGTGTGGGCGGCCCTGGCCGTCCCCGCCGTGCCGCCGCTCCCCAAGGAGCGCCAGACCGTGCTCGGCCTGGTGCGGCGGCTCACGGACGGCGCCTTCCTGCGGCCGGTGGCTGCGCTCGCCGCCGCCACGGCCGCGCTCTCCGCCGGCGTCGGCTTCCTGCCGCTCTCCGGCGCCGCCGCCGGCCTCACCCCGCTGGCCACCGGCGCCGCCGTCTCGGTGCTCGCCGCCTGCGCGGCCTTCACCCAGCCCTGGGCCGGCCGCCGACTCGACGGCGGCCGACTGACGACGCGGTCCGGGCTGATGGCCGGCCTGCTGGTGACGGCCGCCGGCCTCGGCGCCGCGACGCTGCCCGGCGCCGTCGGCGTCCTCGCCGGCGCCGCCCTGATCGGCGCCGGCACCGGCGTCATCACCCCACTCGGCTTCGCGGCCCTGGCGGCCGCCACGCCCAGGGAACGCCTCGGCCAGACCATGGGGACCGCCGAACTCGGCCGCGAACTCGGCGACGCCGGCGGCCCCCTGCTGGTGGCGGCCATCGCCGCCACCGCGACCCTGACCTGGGGCTACGCCGCCCTGGCCTTGCTGACCGCGCTCCTGCCCCTCACCCTCCGTACGAGGCCCATGCCGGCCCCGACACAGGTGGCCTGATCGCCGTGCCCCGTCAGGCCACCGTGAGCACCGGGGTGTCCTGGGAGATGCGGAGGGCGTGGACGAGGTCGTGGACGCCGGATCCGGTGTCGCTCAGCAGGGCGCGGTGCAGCAACCGCTCCGCCGCGCGAACCCGAGCCCTGACCGTGTTCCGGCTGATGCCCAGGCTGGTGGCGGCCCGCTGGGCGTCGGTGTCGGCGCCGATCCAGGCGCGCAGGGTGGCGTCGAGGTCGCGGTGACCCGCCTCCCGCAGCGGGCTGAGGAACGCCTCGGCCCACACGACGGCGGGCTGGGCGCGGAACAGCTCCTCCAGGGTGGGCGCCGACCGCTCGACGTCGCCACCCGCGTCGAGCGGGTGGCCGGCGATGCCCAGTGCCAGGGCGAGCGCGGCGCGCGAGCTGACGTCGTTCAGGTCCGTCCCGAGGGCTTCCTCCGCGCGTCGGACGTGGGCCCGAACCGTGTTGCGGCTGATGCCGAGCAGGCGGGCGATCCCCGCCTGCGGCACGTCGGTCGCGAGGCGCGTCACGTTGATCGTGAGTCTGGGCGCTGAGCTCAACGGTCGCAGGAAGGCACGGGCCCAGGCGAGAGCCTCCCGCTCAGGGAGCAGGTGGACGAGCGGTGACTGGCCCTGGTAGTCGGCGACCCGGCTGGGACTGTCGCGGGCCACCGCAAGCGCGTTGGCGGCCTGGGCGTACGCCTCGGCCGTCGCGGCCAGCGGATGCGTGCCGCTGATGCCGAGGGTGTACCGGGGGTTCTCACGGACCAGGCGGAGCAGAACCTCGCGGTGGCCGCGGGGGGCGGCGGCGTCCGCTGCCAGGACACAGATCAGATGGTGGCTGTAGACGGGACAGCGCACCAGCAGGTCCGGGCCGTGGAAGCCTTCGGCGTCCTGGTAGGTCTCGGAGATTCGGTCCCGGTCGACCGGCCCGCACCGCAGCAGGTAGACCCGGACGGCGGCGGCGTCCAACACCGCCGGGACGGCGCCGGCCATCATCCGTCGGGCCAGGAACGGCTGCCCCTCCATCAACGCGCTCAACACGGCGAACCGTAACTGCCGCGCCCGATCCCGGACGCTCCTGGACATCGCGGCGGCCTCGCGCGTCGCGTGCAGCGCGGCCAGCACGCCGCAGGCGGCCGGGACCAGCGAGCGTGACTCCTCGCTCGGCGCCGACGAGTCGATCACGACCAGCACCGGATGCGGCACCCGCGGCCCGATGGCCTCGCAGCGCACCCGCAGCCCGCCGGACTGTTCGGCCGCCGTCGCCAGGTCCCCCAGGGCCAACCGGGGGAACACCCGCGCCAGCCAGTCGGGCATCCGCCGTGGGAACCCGGCGGTGCCGGCCGCCACGACCCCGCCACCCGTCAGAAGACCGACCTCGGCATTGGTCCGCCGCCCCAACCACTCGACGACCTGACCGACGTCCGGCGCGGCGTCCCGGGACATCTGCCGCGTCAACTCGCGCAGCAACTCCCGCTCCGCCCCGACCCCCTGCCGCGGCGTCTCCTCGTCATGCTCGGCCATACTCCGCCCCCTTTGTCCCCTCCTCCCCCCAGGGGACCACAACACCGGCCGCCCTTCCAGACCACGACCCCCCGGCCGCCGGCCGCTGGGCTGGCGACGGGGGGCCGACAGGCGTGGGCGAAAGCCGTCCCGTCAGTCGACGTGCTTGTCGGACTTGGGCCAGCCCCCTCCGTTCGGATGAGTGTCGGACTTGGGCCAGGTGTCCTTCGGCCAGTTGTCGGCCGCCGCCGGGCCCGCCGCGACGGCGAGCGCGGCGATGGTGGCGGCGATGACGAGTGCGACGTGTCGCATGGTTTCCTCCGTTGGTCTCAGCTCAGCTGGAAGGAGCTGGCGCGGTTGTTCCAGTTCAGCACCGTCGGGCAGTCGCCCTGTCCGGAGCCGTTGAGGTTGGTGCAGTGGTCGATCCAGCCGGACCGGGGCCCGTCGGGGTTGTTGTTGACCCAGTCGGAGAGCCTGACGTCGCACTGTTCGTGCGTGATCAGCGAGCTGATGGAGTCGTTCATGGAGACGCCGTCGGGGTTCGCGATGTTGTAGGTCAGTTGGTAGAGCGACGGAATGGCGTAGTCGACGTCCCCCGTGGTGGCCGTGCAGGGAGAGTCGCCGTAGAAGTAGGCGTACGGGCCGTCGGTGTTGAGCCCCACCCAGTCGTAGACCTCCAGCACGATCAGGGCGGCCTGTGCGTCGACGTAGGCGGTCGCCTCGTCCTCGGTCTCGAAGCAGAGGCTCTCCTGAGCCAGGTCATCGAGGTCGATCACGCAGTGTGCGCCGTCCGGGTCGGCGGCCGGCGCCGCCGCGGCGGCCGAGCCGGCGGTCGACACCGTCACCGCCAGGACGGCGCTGGCCGCCATCGCCAGGCCCGCTAACGGGAGGCGCTTCCGTACGGTCATGTCCCCTCCTTGGTGTGCTTCGACTGATGACTTCGACTGATGACGGGGCCCCGGTAGGCACGAGCGTAGGGAGGCGGCGAGGGCGCCACCACGGTGCACGGTGGGCAGTCGGACCGGGTGGGGTGGGCACGGCGCTCAAGCCGATCACGGTCGACGACACGGTGTCGGGCCGAACCGCCGCCGCGGCTACCCGGCCGGAGGCCACTCGCGGTGGACGGCCGTCAGGAAGGCGCGGGTGGCGGCGCTCGCCGGGTGTTTCCAGACCATGGCCAGCAGGGCTGGCGTGTCGGCGTCCTCGATGACGCGCGCGGTGAGGCGGTCGGCGTAGGCGGGGGCCATGGACTCGCTCAGCACGGCCACGCCGAGGCCCCTGGCGGCCAGGTCGGCGATCGCGTCGGCGGCGCCGGCCTGGAGGGCGATCGTCGGCCGCAGGCCGCGCGCCGCGCAGGCGTGGTCGAAGGCGGTGCGCAGGCCGGTGCCGCGCGGCATGCAGACGACCGGATGCTCGGCGACCAACCGCAGCGTCAGCCGGCGGCGACCGGCGAGCGGGTGGTCGGGCGGCACGGCGGCCACCAGCCGCTCGCTGAGCAGCGTCGACGAGCCGAGGTCCGCCGGCGCCGCCTCCGCCGCGCCGATCAGCGCCACGTCGAGCGTGCCGGCGCGCACGCCCTCCGCCAGCCGGTCGGAGCCGTCCTCCAGCAGGGAGACCGTCACCCCGGGATGGGCCCGGTGGAAGGCGGCCAGCGCCTCGAACAGCGGGGTGAGGGTGCAGCCGACGACCATGCCGAACGTGAGCCGGCCCCGGATCAGCCCGGTCACCTCGCCCACCGCCTGGCCGACGGAGGCCGCCGCCGCCAGCGCCGCCCTGGCCGGCTCCAGCGCGGCCTTCCCCGCCACGGTGAGGGTCACCGCCCGCGCCGAGCGGTCGAAGAGCTCGGCGCCCAGCTCCCGCTCCAGCTGCCGTATCTGGGCGCTGACCCCGGACTGGCTGATGTTCACCCGCTCGGCCGCCCGGGTGAAGTTCCGCTCCTCGGCGACCGCCACGAAGTACTCGAGCTGCCTCAGTTCCATGACCAGAAATTCTAGTTGCCAGCAGAAGCAGCTGTTGGACTTCTGGTCGCCCGGGAGCCAGGCTGGGGACATGACCGAGAACACCACGGACTACGACCGGTACGAGAAGGCCATGCGCCCCGAGGACATCACCCGGTTCTTCGTCGAGCGCTCCAACGCCGGCGACGCGGCCGGCGTCGCCGCGCTCTACGAGGAGGACGCCGTCCTGGCCTACCCGCCGGGCCAGCGGACCGTCGGGCGGGAGGCCATCCGCGCGCTCTGGGAGAAGGTGCTCGCGGGCCGCCCGCACTTCGAGCCCGAGCCGCCGCTGCCCACGCTGGTCAGCGGCGACCTGGCCCTGACCGCCACCCCGCCCAGGGACGAGGCGGGCGCCAGGGCCCAGGTGGTGCGCCGCCAGCCGGACGGCAGCTGGCTGCGCGTCCTCGACCAGCCCGAGTTCGTCCAGCCCCAGTGATAACGCCCCTTCCCGTGGCCATACTTGGCGGCGATCCAGCCACCCCCACCGGGAAGGGGCCGCCATGCGCCCGCTCCACCGCCGCACCGCTCTCTCCGCGCTCGCCCTCACCCTCGCCACCGCCGCCGGTGGCGCCGTCGTCGCCACCGCGGGGGAGCGGCCCGGCCGGCCGCCGGCCGACCGCACCCTGCTCGACGAGGTGCGCGCCAGCGGCGAACTGCGCGTCTGCACCACCGGCGACTACCGCCCCTTCACCCATCTCGACCCGGCCACCGGCGAGTTCACCGGCATCGACGTCGACATGGCCGCCGACCTCGCGGAAAGCCTCGGCGCCGAGGCGGAGTTCGTGCCCACCACCTGGGCCGAGCTGCTCGACGACCTGACCTCGGACGCCTGCGACATCGCCATGGGCGGGGTCTCCGTCACCCTCGACCGCGCCCAGGAGGCGTACTTCAGCGTGCCCTACCTCGTCGACGGCAAGGCCCCCATCGCCCGCTGCGAGGACGCCGACCGGTACCGGACCCTGGAGGACATCGACCAGCCGGGCGTCCGCGTCATCGTCAACCCAGGCGGCACCAACGAGCGGTTCGTGAACGAGAACATCGAACGGGCCACCGTCGTCCGGTACCCCGACAACACGACCATCTTCGAGGAGATCGTCGCCGGCCGCGCCGACGTGATGATCACCGACGGCAGCGAGACCCGCTACCAGGAGACGCTCCACCCCGAGCTGTGCGCCATCGCCCCCGACGACCCCTTCACCTTCGCCGAGAAGGCGTACCTGCTGCCGCGCGGCGACGAGGAGTTCCGCGCCTACGTCGACCAGTGGCTGCACCTCGCCCTCAACGACGGCACCTACGACGGTTACGCTGCCGAGTGGCAGAACAACTGAGGGGGCGCCATGGCACTGTTCGGCAACGCGCACGCGATCGACCCGGCCCAGGCACACCAGGAGTACGCGCGGCTGCTCGGCCCGCAGGAGCAGGTGCTGGCCGCCTACCTGCTGATCCGGGACACCATCCTGCTGACCGACCGGCGGCTGATCCTCGTCGACAAGCAGGGCATCACGGGCCGCAAGATCGAGTACCACTCGATCCCGTACAAGAGCATCAGCCACTTCGCCGTCGAGACCGCGGGCCACTTCGACCTCGACGCCGAGCTCAAGATCTGGCTCTCCGGCAACCCGACCCCGATCGAGAAGACCTTCACCAAGGGCGTCGACATCTACGAGGTGCAGGCCATCCTCACGCAGTACGTCGCCCGCTAGGGCCGGTCAGCGGTCCAGCACGATCGTCGTCAGTGAGCGCGGCGGCAGTTCCACCGAGAGCCTGCCGCCCGCCACGCTCGCCCGGCCGGTCCGCTCCAACGCGTGCGTGTTGTCGGTCAGATAGACGTCGCCGCGGGCCGGGCCCCGCACCCCCGACACGTCGAAGGACTGGCGCACCGGCGCCGCGTCGTGGTTCAGGATCTCCACCACCCGGCTGCCGTCCGCGTTGCGGAAGGCCGTCACCTCGACCGAGTCGTGCCCGGACGCGGCGTCCACCCGCACCGCCTCGGGCCGGATGAACCTGCTGTACGCGGCGAGCGCCCAGAGCCGGGACGAGACGTGGTAGTCGGGTCCGTCCAGCTGGATCGCCGCCCTGGTCGTGCCGATCGACGCGCCGAACCAGTACAGGTACGCGTTGACCCCGGCGTCCGCGAGCGCCTCGTGGACGTCCTCGGCCAGGCTCATCCCGTCGTACCCGGTGCCGTCGTCCCAGCCCTCCGTCCACTGGTCGCCGGTCGGGTTCCACTCCGACATCCACACCGGCCGGTCGGTGGGCAGCGGGCTCGTCGCCGGGTTCCGGTACGGGTGGCCGGTGTGCAGGTCGACCAGCTCCGACGCCTCGGGGTGCGCCTCGATCGCCTCCGTGTAGGCCCGCTGCTCCGCCCAGCCGGCCGCGTCGCAGCAGGCCACGTTCATCCCGGCCAACTCGGACTCCGCCACCGTCCGGCCCAGCACCGCGGCCATGTCCGCCGCCTGCTCGGGGGTGAACCGCATCGACGCGTAGGAGGTCGTCAGGTCCGGCTCGTTGGTGAAGTTGAGGTCCGTGATGTCGATGCCCTCCCGGGCGTAGAAGCGCGCGTACTGCACCAGGTACTCCGCGTACGCCCGCCGCCAGTCGCCGCTCGCGCAGTCGGTGCCCGGCACCCCGCACAGCTCGCCGCCGTTCGCGTCCGAGCCGTTGGTCTTCATGTAGCCGGGCGCGCTCCACGCGTTGGCGTAGAACCGCTCGACGCCGTACCCCTGGGCCTCCCGCGCCAGCCACACCTGGCCGCCGTCGTCGCCGTCCCACTCGTAGCTCGGCTCCGCGTCGGGCCCGCCGGGGTCGGTGGGCTGGATGGACCGCATGTGGTCGTAGACGTCGTCCGCCGAGGAGCCGATGCCGAGCCGCAGGATGCTGAAGCCGGCCCCCGACTCCCGGTCGAACAGCAGGTCGAGGACCTCCCGCTGGTGCTCCGGGGTGAGACCGCGCGCGCCGTGCATCACGTCCGCCCGCTGGAACGCCTGGGAGATGCCGAAGCCGTCGATGGCCTGCCGGTCGTCGCGGAAGTCGATGCTTCCCCTGGCGCCGACGGCCCGGCCGTCGCCCGACTCGGCCGTCGCCGAGGCCATCGGAAGCAGTGACGCCGCCAGCGCCGCCGCCAGCACGGTGCGGACTCTCATGCGAACTCCCCAGGTTGGTCGTCGACTTGGCCCGATGGATCAGCCTCTTGGCCTGCCCCGAACGCGTCAATCCCCCGGGGGCGAGATCGTTGATCTGGTCCCGCCCCCTGACGCAGGATGGGACCGTGCCCGAGCTCGTCAGACCCACCACCGCCGTCCACGCCTCGTACCTGGAGGCCGTGGCCGAGTTCCAGGCCGAGGGGCGCGGCGCCCCCGACGACGACTCCCTGCTCGGCCGCGACATCCGCACCTACGGCCGGCACTGGCACGAGCCGGCCGGCTTCGCCGCCTTCGTGGCCGCCACCGTCGCCGACGCCGAGGAGGACACGCCGCGCCCACCGGGCTTCGTCCCCTCCACCGTGCTGTGGTGGATCGACGGCGACACCTTCATCGGCCGACTCTCCATCCGCCACCGGCTCACCCGGCGGCTGCTCGACTGGGGCGGCCTCATCGGCTACGACGTGCGCCCCACCGCCCGCCGCCGCGGCCACGCCACCGCCATGCTGCGCGCCTCCCTCCCCGCCGCCCGCCGCCTAGGACACGAGCGGGTTCTGGTGACCTGCGACCACGACAACGTCGCCTCCCGCAAGGTCATCGAGGCCAACGGCGGCGTCTTCGAGGACCGCAGGGCGGAGAAGCTCCGCTACTGGATCGACACCGGGGGCCAGAGCGGCCTGGCGTAACCTGGACAGCAGGCAACGACTCGCGACCGGCCACGCCACTCGCGATCCGCGACCAAAAGGACTGAGAGAACTGGGCAAGCGACAGCCCGTAGGCCCGGCGCCCGCACCGGCGGTGCAGCGCGTACGACTGCGGTACACCAAGCGGGGCCGCCTGCGGTTCACCAGCCACCGGGACTTCCAGCGGGCCTTCGAGCGCGCACTGCGCAGGGCAGAGGTCCCCATGGCCTACTCGGCGGGCTTCACACCGCACCCCAAGGTCAGCTACGCCAACGCCGCGCCGACGGGTACCGCGAGCGAGGCCGAGTACCTGGAGATCGCCCTCGCCGAGCGGCGTGATCCCGAGGAGCTCAGGGCCAGCCTGGACGCCTCGCTGCCGCCCGGCCTCGACGTCGTCGACGCCGTCGAGGCCCGCACCCCGGACTTCGCCGAGCTGCTCAACGCCTCCCGGTGGGAGCTGCGGCTCGACGGCGTCGACCCGGCCGAGGCCGACCGCGCCGTCGGCGTCTTCCTCGCCCAGGAGACGGTCGAGGTGCGGCGGCAGACCAAGAAGGGCCTGCGCGCGTTCGACGCGCGAGGCGCCGTGGTCTCCCTGACGGCACTGGAGCCCCAGGAAGCCCGCCAGCGCCAAATCGGTGGGTCCGATGGGCCTGACCCCACACTTTGTGCGATACTGCGGCTGGTAGTACGGCATCACACACCCGCCGTACGACCCGACGACGTCCTGTCCGGCCTCCGCGCTACGGCCGACCTGGCGCCGCCGGTCCCCGCAGCGGTGACCAGGCTGGCGCAGGGGCCGCTCGATGAGGAGACCGGCACGGTGAACGACCCGTTCGCGCCTGACCGCGACGCTGTCTTGGCCGCCTCACCCACGGCCGCCGGACAGCAGGCCGCGGCGGCGCCGGGGATCACCGGATAGCGATGCCGTTGCCGCGCCGCCTAACCACCAGGTGCCAGGGAGCCACTCGGGTCCGGTAGTTCCGGGCGACGCACCGACCAGGAGACTTTCGCCGAAGCCGGGCCCAGCGGGTCCGGAACCGGCGAGCTACACGACAGCTCCCGAGCGGCGCCGCCCGTTGTGACCGGTGAAGCGCCCGGGAGCGTGGACGGGAGAAACGCCCGCATGCACGAGCCCAACGAGCCCGCCGTCGAGGCGAGCGACAATTCGACTACACCGAGTGACGTCCTTCCCCCGCGCCGTCGCGCGTCTGCTCCTGCCGGAGCGAGCGGCTCGAAGGGCCGCGGGTCCGCGGAGCCGGATGCGGCGGGGGCGGAGCAGGCCGCCACGGACGAGGCCCCGCGCAAGCGGCGGCGCGTGACGCGCGCCACGGCGTCGGCCGAGCCGACGACCGAGCCCGCCGCCGAGGAGACCCCCGAGCCGGCCGCTGAGCCGCGCAAGCGGCGCCGTGTGACGCGCGCGGCGGCCGCGCCCGAGCCGGTCGAGGCGGCGGAGGAGTCCGCCGAGCCGCAGAGGCGGCGTCGGACGACGCGTGCCGCGGCGGCGTCTGAGCCGGTGGCGGAGCCGGCGCCTGCCGCCGAGGAGACTCCCGAGCCGGCCGCTGAGCCGCGTAAGCGGCGGCGTGCGACGCGCGCGGCGGCCGCGCCCGAGCCGGTCGAGACGGCGGAGGAGTCCGCGGAGCCGCAGGGGCGGCGTCGGACGACGCGTGCCGCGGCGGCGTCTGAGCCGGTGGCGGAGCCGGCGCCTGCCGCCGAGGAGACTCCTGAGCCGGCCGCCGAGCCGCGTAAGCGGCGGCGTGCGACGCGCGCGGCGGCCGCACCGGAGCAGGCGGAGGCCGAGCCGGCGGAGCCCGAGCACGTGGTAGCCGCGTCCGAGACCGCCGAGCCGGCGGAGCCGCGCAAGCGGCGCCGTGCGACACGCGCGGCGGCGTCTGAGCCGGTGGCCGAGCCTGCGCCTGCCGCCGAGGAGACCGCCGAGCCGGCGGAGCCGCGCAAGCGGCGCCGTGCGACGCGGGCCGCGGCCGAGCCGGCGGTTGAGGCCACGCGGCCCGAGCGACCCGCGGTTGAGGCCACGCGGCCCGAGCGACCCGCGGTTGAGGCCACGCGGCCCGAGCGACCCGCGGTTGAGGCCACGCGGCCCAAGCGACCCGCGTCCGAGCCGGACGCGTTCGATGTGACGCGCGTCGAGGAGCAGCCCGCGCCGGCGCTGCTCGGACGGCCCGTCTTCCAGGCCCCGGTTTTCCAGGCGCCCATGTTCCAGACTCCGCAGCGCGCCGCCGAGGAGGCCGCCGAGGCCGAGGCCGAGGTCGAGGTGCTGACCGAGGACGAGGAGGAGCAGGAGCAGGAGCCGGTGCTCGACGAGTCGCAGGACGTCGTCGAGGAGGACGAGGACGAGGACGAGGCGCACGCCGACCGGCCCGCGCGCCGTCGCCGGCGCGGCGGTCGTCGTCGCCGCCGGGGCGAGACCGCCGAGCGCGCCGCCGAGCAGGCCGCGGAGGTCGCCGACGAGGAGCCGGCGGCCCGCGCCGCGGAGCCCGTCGAGACCGAGCCCGAGGTGGAGGAGGAGACCGCCGAGGCGGAGTCCGAGGAGGACCAGGAGGCCGGCGGTGGCTCGCGTCGTCGCCGGCGGCGCCGTCGCCGCAGCGGTGAGAGCGGCGAGGAGGCGACCGGCACCGACGACCCGGAGCGCACCGTCGTCAAGGTCCGCGAGCCGCGTCGCAAGCGGGAGGAGAACGAGGCCCCCGACGGCGTGCAGTCCATCAAGGGCTCGACCCGCCTGGAGGCCAAGAAGCAGCGCCGCCGCGAGGGCCGCGAGCAGGGGCGTCGCCGGGCGCCCATCATCACCGAGGCCGAGTTCCTGGCCCGCCGGGAGGCCGTCGAGCGGGTGATGGTCGTGCGGCAGCAGGGCGAGCGCACCCAGATCGGCGTCCTCGAGGACAACGTGCTGGTCGAGCACTTCGTCAACAAGGAGCAGTCGTCCAGCTACGTCGGCAACGTCTACCTCGGCAAGGTGCAGAACGTGCTGCCCTCGATGGAGGCGGCGTTCGTCGACATCGGCAAGGGCCGCAACGCCGTGCTCTACGCCGGCGAGGTCAACTTCGAGGCGCTCGGCCTCGGCAGCGGCCCGCGCCGTATCGAGTCCGCGCTGAAGTCGGGGCAGCCGGTCCTGGTGCAGGTCACCAAGGACCCGATCGGGCACAAGGGCGCCCGCCTCACCAGCCAGATCTCGCTGCCGGGGCGCTACCTGGTCTACGTCCCCGAGGGGTCGATGACCGGCATCAGCCGCAAGCTGCCCGACACCGAGCGCGCCCGGCTGAAGCAGATCCTCAAGAAGATCGTCCCCGAGAACGCCGGCGTGATCGTGCGCACGGCCGCCGAGGGCGCGAGCGAGGAGGAGCTGACCAGGGACGTCGAGCGGCTTCAGGCCCAGTGGACCGAGATCCAGAAGAAGGCCAGGAAGGGCAACGCGCCGTCGCTGCTCTACGGCGAGCCCGACATGACGGTCCGGGTGGTCAGGGACATCTTCAACGAGGACTTCTCGAAGGTCATCGTCAGCGGTGACGAGGCCTGGGAGACGATCCACGGCTATGTCTCGCACGTCGCGCCCGACCTCGCGGACCGGCTCCAGCGGTGGACCTCCGAGGTGGACGTGTTCGCCACCTACCGGATCGACGAGCAGCTGATGAAGGCCCTCGACCGCAAGGTGTGGCTGCCCAGCGGCGGCTCGCTGGTGATCGACCGGACCGAGGCGATGGTCGTCATCGACGTCAACACCGGCCGGTTCACGGGCCAGGGCGGCAACCTCGAGGAGACGGTCACCAGGAACAACCTGGAGGCGGCAGAGGAGATCGTGCGGCAGCTGCGCCTGCGTGACCTCGGCGGCATCATCGTCATCGACTTCATCGACATGGTGCTGGAGTCCAACCGGGACTTGGTGCTGCGGCGACTGCTCGAGTGCCTGGGCCGGGACCGGACGAAGCACCAGGTGGCCGAGGTCACCTCGCTCGGCCTGGTGCAGATGACCCGCAAGCGGGTCGGCCAGGGGCTGCTCGAGTCGTTCTCCGAGCCGTGCGTGCACTGCAACGGGCGCGGCGTGATCGTGCACGTCGAGCACGTGCCGACGGCCGGCGGCGGTGGCGGCAAGAAGGGCCGCAAGCGGGGTCGTGGAGCGGAGGCGGGCGCCCCTGCCGAGGCGGTCGGTCCGAAGGAACCGGAGGCCGTGGCCGTGGTGCCGGAGCCGGTGGGCCCGATCGAGCCGAGCGAGCCGGTGACCGAGGAACCGGTCGAGCCGGTGGTGTCGCTTGAGTCCGTCGAGACCGAGCCGATCGAGCCGGAGGTGGCGGAGCCGAGGCGTCGCCGCCGGGTGACGCGGAAGGTGAGCGCTCCGGCCGGGCCGCCGAAGGCGGCCGAGGCGGCCGAGGTCGTTGCTCCCGAGCCGGAGGCGGCTGCCGTGCCTGAACCGGAGGCGGAGGCCGCGCCGCGGGGGAGGCGTCGGGTGACGCGCAAGGCCAGTGCGCCGGCCGGTCCGCCGAAGGCGGCCGAGGTCGTCGAGGAGCAGCCGGTTGTGGTGGCCGAGCCCGAGCCCGAGCCTGAGGTCGTCGTGCCTGAGGCTGAGGCTCCCGCGCGGCCGAGGCGTCGGGTGACCCGCAAGGCCAGCGCGCCCGCAGGGCCGCCGAAGGCGGCCGAGGTGGTGGAGTCGGAGGCCGAGACCGTTACTCCGGCGCCGGAGCCGGCTGTCGTGCCCGAGCCGGAGGCGGAGGCCGCGCCGCGGGGGAGGCGTCGGGTGGCGCGGAAGGTGAGTGCGCCGGCCGGTCCGCCGAAGGCGGACGAGGTCGCTGAGCCCGAGCCCGCGCCCGAGGCTGAGGCCGTCGCGCCTGAGGCAGAGGCTCCGGTCCGGCCGAGGCGTCGGGCGACGCGCAAGGCCAGCGCGCCCGCCGGGCCGCCGGAGGCCGGGGAGGCCGAGGTCGTGGTCGTGCCCGCCGCGGAGCGGCCGGAGCGGCCCGCTGAGACCGTCGTCCCCGAGCCGCAGCTGACGGCCGTGGCCCCGCCGCCGCGGCGGCGGGTGTCGGCGCCGGCCGGGTCGCCCGAGGGCGCCACGGAGGCCGTGGTGACCGTCGTCGCCCCCGGCGCGGGCAAGAAGGCCCCGGCCAAGACCGCGAAGAAGGCGGCCAAGAAGACGGCGAAGAAGACCGCCGCCAAGAAGACCGCCAAGAAGGCGGCGGCGAAGAAGTCGACGGCCAAGAAGGCGAGCAAGAGCGCCGCGGCCGAGCAGTCGCAGCCGCCGTCGGTCTCCGCGCAGACCGGCGAGTAACGAAGGAAACCGCACGGCCCTCTCCCGGCTCGGCCCGGGGGAGGGCCGGCCCGCGTGGGGGGCGAATTTGACCCCCTTGTCGGCGCCTCCGTATTGTTGGCCGTCGGCATGTCACCAGGCAGGCCGATCGCTCCTGAGCAACTACCTTCCCGCGAGGCGCGCGGCGTCGCCGCTCGCGCCGGGGGAGAGGCCGGGTTCGCCCGTTGCTGGCGTCAGGGGTTCCGAATCGAGAAGAGGGAGTTCCGCGTGTACGCGATCGTGCGCACCGGCGGCCGTCAGCAGAAGGTCGCTGTCGGCGATGTCATCGAGGTCGACCGGCTGGCCGACAAGAGCGCCGGCGACACCGTCGAGCTCTCCACGCTGCTCGTGGTCGACGGCGAGACCGTGACCAGCGACCCGTGGGTGCTGGCCGGCGTCAAGGTCCAGGCGGAGGTCGTCGACCACCACAAGGGCGACAAGATCCGGATCCAGAAGTTCAAGAACAAGACCGGCTACCGCCGGCGGATGGGTCACCGTCAGCTGCTCACCCAGCTGAAGGTCACCGAGATCCCCGCCCCGGCCGCGAACGCGAAGTAAGGGACTTAAGGCAGATGGCACACAAGAAGGGCGCGTCGTCCACCCGGAACGGCCGCGACTCGAACCCCCAGTACCTCGGCGTGAAGCGCTTCGGCGGCCAGACCGTGAAGGCCGGCGAGATCCTGCTCCGCCAGCGTGGCACCCACTTCCACCCGGGCGCGGGCGTGGGCCGCGGCAAGGACGACACCCTGTTCGCGCTCCGCGCCGGCACGGTCGAGTTCGGCACCCACCGCGACCGCCGCGTCATCAACGTGGTCCTGGCCACGGCCGAGTAACCAGCGGCTTTCCACCGAGGGCGGACCGACTTCCCGGCACGGGCCGGGAAGAGCGGGTCCGCCCTCGGCGTTTCACCAGCGACTCACCAGCGACGTTCACCACATCACCGACCCCCGCCTGGAGGCACACCGTCATGACCACCTTCGTGGACCGCGTCGAGATCCATGTCGTCGCGGGTAACGGGGGCCACGGCTGTGCCTCCGTGCACCGGGAGAAGTACAAGCCGCTCGGCGGCCCCGACGGCGGCGACGGCGGGCGCGGCGGGGACGTGGTGCTGGTGGTCGACCGGGACGTGACCACGCTCCTCGAGTACCACCACCGGCCGCACCGCAAGGCGACCAACGGCAAGCCGGGCGCCGGCGGCAACCGCACCGGGGCGGCCGGCGAGGACCTGGTGCTGCCGGTGCCGGACGGCACCGTGGTGCTCGCCGCCGACGGGACGCCGCTCGCCGACCTGGTGGGCGAGGGCACCACCTACGTGGCCGGGCAGGGTGGCCGTGGCGGGCTCGGCAACGCGGCGCTGGCCTCGCCGCGCCGCAAGGCCCCCGGCTTCGCGCTGCTCGGCGAGCCGGGCGAGGAGCGCAGCATCGTCCTCGAGCTCAAGACCGTCGCCGACGTGGCGCTGGTGGGCTTCCCGAGCGCCGGCAAGTCCTCGTTGATCTCGGTGCTCTCGGCGGCCAAGCCGAAGATCGCCGACTACCCGTTCACCACGCTGGTGCCGAACCTGGGCGTGGTGACGGCGGGGTCCACCGTCTTCACCGTCGCCGACGTGCCGGGGCTGATCCCGGGCGCCAGCGAGGGCAAGGGGCTCGGGCTCGAGTTCCTGCGGCACGTGGAGCGCTGCTCGGTGCTGGTGCACGTGCTGGACTGCGCGACGCTGGAGCCGGGCCGTGACCCGCTGACCGACCTGGACGTGATCGAGGAGGAGCTGGCCAAGTACGGCGGCCTCGACGACCGGCCGCGGATCGTGGTCCTCAACAAGACCGATATTCCGGAGGGGCAGGATCTGGCCGAGATCGTTCGGCCGGATCTCACCGCTCGTGGCCTGCGGGTATTCGAGGTGTCGGCGGTCTCGCGCAAGGGCCTGAAGGAACTCTCGTACGGTCTTGCCGAGCTGGTCACCCGGGCTCGGGAGGCGCGGCCGAAGGAGGAGTCGACACGCATTGTGATCCGCCCGAAGGCCGTGAATGACGCCGGCTTCACGGTAACCGCCGAAGGTGAAGGTTTCTTCAGGGTCCGGGGGGAGAAGCCGGAGCGTTGGGTGCGGCAGACCGATTTCTCGAATGCCGAGGCCGTGGGCTATCTCGCGGACCGGCTGAACCGGCTCGGCGTCGAGGAGGCACTGGCCAAGGCCGGCGCCAGGGAGGGCGACGGGGTGGCCATCGGCGGGGACGACGACGCGGTCGTGTTCGACTTCGAGCCCGCCATGGTGGGCGGCGCCGAGATGTTGGGCCGGCGTGGCGAGGATCACCGGATGAACGAGGTGCGGCCCGCGGTGGAGCGGCGCAAGGAGCGTGACGCCCGCCGCCGGGAGGCCCGACAGGACACCGCCCAGCGGGAATTCGAGGAATTCGACCCATTTGACTGAGCGTGTCCCCCGTTCCCCGGTGGCATCCCTGAGTAACGCGCCAACATCACAAAGCGATAACAGTCGACAACGGTTCATCCGGTTTAGGGGTCAAGCTTCTACGGGGGTTAACCTTCTCCTCGCGTAGCCGACACCTTTTGATACCGGCAGGAGCTGCCTTGTCCATCCAACCCGAAGGACCGTCCCCACACACCACCGCGGTCGTTCTCGCTGGCGGCACCGGACAGCGAGTGGGTCTCTCCATACCGAAGCAGCTGATCAAGATCGCGGGAAAGGCGGTCATCGAACACACGCTGGCGGTCTTCGAGGAGTCAGCCGACATCGACGACGTCATCGTGCTGATGGCCCCGGGCTACGCGGGGGACGTGGAGCGGCTCATCGCCAAGAGCGGCCTGACCAAGGTCAGCCGCGTCGTCGAGGGCGGCGCCACGCGCAACGAGACGACCCGCCGGGCCATCGAGGTGCTCGGCGAGGGCCTGGCCGAGGGTGAGGACCGCAACGTCCTCTTCCACGACGCCGTGCGCCCGCTGCTCTCCCAGCGCGTCATAACCGACTGCGTGCGGGCCCTGGAGCGCTACCAGGCCGTGGACGTGGCGATACCGTCCGCCGACACCATCATCGTGACCCGCACCCACGGCGAGGACGGCGAGTTCATCACCGACGTCCCCGACCGCTCGCGGCTGCGGCGCGGCCAGACCCCGCAGGCCTTCCGGCTCTCCACCATCCGCCGCGCCTACGAGATAGCCGCCGGCGACCCGAACTTCCAGGCCACCGACGACTGCTCCGTGGTCCTGAAGTACCTGCCGGACGTGCCGATCCACGTCGTCCCGGGTGACGAGTTCAACATGAAGGTCACCCAGCCCGTCGACGTCTTCATCGCCGACAAGATGTTCCAGCTGGCCTCCACCGCGGCCCCCCAGCAGTCCGACGAGGCCGCCTACCGCGAGCAGCTGTCCGGCAGGACGATGGTGGTCTTCGGCGGCTCCTACGGCATCGGCAAGGACATCGCCGACCTCGCCGCCCGCTACGGCGCCACCGTCTACCCGCTGGGCCGCTCCACCACCGGCACGCACGTCGAGAACCAGGGCGACATCTCCGAGGCCCTGGAGAAGGCGTACGCCGAGACCGGGCGCATCGACTACGTGGTGAACACCGCGGGCGTGCTGCGCATCGGCAAGCTCGCCGAGACGGACGACGCCACCATCGAGGAGGCGCTGACCGTCAACTACCTGGCGCCGGTCCGCATCGCCCGCGCCGCCCACAAGTACCTCGCCGAGACCTCGGGACAGCTGCTGCTCTACACCTCGAGCAGCTACACCCGCGGCCGCGCCGAGTACAGCCTCTACTCGTCCACCAAGGCCGCCATGGTCAACCTCACCCAGGCCCTGGCCGACGAGTGGGCCGGCGACGGCGTCCGCGTCAACTGCGTCAACCCGGAGCGGACCGCGACCCCGATGCGCACCAAGGCCTTCGGCCAGGAGCCCGCCGGCAGCCTGCTCTCCTCCGAGGCCGTCGCCAGGACCTCCCTCGACGTGCTGCTGTCCGCCATGACGGGCCACGTCATCGACGTCCGCCAGCAGGACCCGACCGCCGAGGCCAGCAACGCGGGCTCCTTCGAGCGCGCCCTGGCCGCCGCCCTCAACGCCGAGCAGGCCGACGCCGCGGGGGAGGTGGCATGATCGCAAGTCTCCTGCGCCGCCTCGTCGGGGTGGCCTCCGGCGTCGAGCTCGTCGCGGCGCTGGTGATGGCGGCCGGCTACCCGCTGATGCTCGCCACCGCGCTGCTGCCGTCCGCCGGCGGCTTCGCCGTCGCCGCGGTCTGCTCCTACCTCGGCGACCACTTCCTGCACCGCCGCGGCTCCTACGTGCTGGTGCGGTTCGGCAAGGCCAGGCTCGGCCTCACCATCCGCTTCCTGATCAGGCAGCTGCTGCTGATCCTGTTGCTCGTCCGCTCCGACTGGGGCGACGAGGCGGTGTACTACGTCGTCGGCCTGCTCGTCTTCTACGGCCTCCAGGCCCCGCACACCGCCCTGGTGATGGTGCTGCGCCGCAAGCGCCGGCTCCCCATCACCACCCGCAACATCGACCTGTCGACCCTGCCGGTGCCCGACGGCCCGCCCCGCTGGCTCACCCACCGTGCCGTGGAGAAGGTGCTGCACACCGAGGTGCCGATGTTCCTCGGCCTGCTCGCCGCCGCGGCCACCGACGAGATGGTCTACGCACAGGCCGGTATCGCCGCCACCATCGCCCTGGTGCTGGTCTACATGCTGGTGCTGCTGCCGTTCTTCAGGTCGAGCAAGCTGCCGCCCGACCCGGACCGCACCCTGGAGTGGTTCGACGAGTGGCTGCGCGCCGAGCGGCCCACCGTCGCGCTCTACTTCTCCGGCTCCAAGGACTCCGCCTACCAGGCCAACATGTGGCTGGAGACCCTGGAGAAGCTGGACGAGAAGGCCATCGTCATCCTGCGCGAGCGGGCCATCATGGCCCGGCTGGGCACCACCACGCTCCCCGTGGTCTGCGTGCCGAGCGCCGTGCACCTGATGCAGATGGACCTGTCGATGCTGCGGGTGGGCCTCTACCCGGCCAACGTCGGCAAGAACCTCCACCTGCTGCGCGTGCCCACCATGAAGCACGTCTTCATCGGTCACGGCGACAGCGACAAGATCGCCAGCATCAACCCCTACGCCAAGGCGTACGACGAGGTGTGGACCGCGGGCCGGGCCGGCCGCGACCGCTACGCGCTCGCCGACGTCGGGGTCCGCGACGAGGACATCGTGGAGGTCGGCCGGCCGCAGCTGGCCCCCATCGCCACCGGCACCGGGCAGCCGCCCGCCGGCCGCATCCCGACCATCCTCTACGCCCCCACCTGGGAGGGCTGGACCGACGACCCGGGCAACACGTCGCTGCTGCTCGCCGGCGAGAACATCATCCGGCGACTGCTCGACTCGGAGCGCCCGGTCCGCGTGCTCTACAAGCCGCACCCGTTCACCGGCACCCGCGACCGCGCGGCAGGCGTCGTCCACCAGCGGATCGTCGCCATGATCGAGGAGGCCGCCGCCAGGCGCGCCGCCGACCCGCGCTGGGCCGCGGAGGCCGGGCGCACCGCGCAGGAGCGGGCGCGCGCCCAGGTCGCGCTGCGCGAGCTCACCGCCGCCCGGCCGGCCCTCACGCTGGCCGCCAGCTGGGACGACGCCTCAGCCTCACGCGACGCGCAGACCCCGCTCGACCAGGCGCCCGAGGAGGAGCGGCGGTTCCGCGAGTGGAACGAGCTCTACTGGCGCTCCCAGGGCTGGTGGGAGCACCGGGTGATCACCGGGCCCGAGCCGCGCCTGTTCGACTGCTTCAACGAGTCGGACGCCCTGGTCTCCGACATCTCCAGCGTCGTGTCCGACTGGATCGCCAGCGGCAAGCCCTACGCCGTCACCGACTCGGCCGGCCTCGGCGAGGACGAGTTCAAGCGGCAGAACACGGCCGTGCGGGCCGCCGTCATCCTGTCCAACGACGCCGCCCAGCTGGGCGAGCTGCTGGACGCGGTGCACGAGCCGGCGGCCGACGTGCTGGCCACCCAGCGCGCCGAGCTCAAGCAGTACCTGCTCGGGCCCGACCAGCCGCCCTCCCAGGAGCGGTTCGGGGCCGCGGTGCGCGCCCTGGCCGCCAGGGCGTCGGCCCGTAACCGGGCCCAGGGCGAGGCGGGCGCCGACGACGCGCCGGCCGCGGTGCCGGCGCCGTAACGCCAGGCCACGCCCGAGCCAACAGGAAGAGACGTGGAAGAGCGGGAAGAGAAGGCACTGACGTGGTAGCCAAGCCAGAAGACATCATCCCCGAGGAACTCGCGCGCCGTTTGCGGTTCCTCCCGGAGGCCACGGACGAGGACCAGCGTGCGTTCCTCGACGCGGCCGCCGAGTTCCTGGCCGCTGCCGACTCGGCCAAGCTCCGCAAGCTCCCGCCCATCGCCCGCATCAAGTGGGAGCTGGTCCGCGAGCGCAGGCTCGCGGACCTGCTCACCGTCATCGACTTCGAGCGGGTCAACCCCTCGGCCTTCCCCGTCCGCGGCCGGCTGCGCCCCTACGTGGCGATCCCCGGCGTGGACAGCCGCAGCCTGCCCGCCTCCGTCACCCGGCTGCGGCTGCGCGAGATGCCGGTGCGGGCCAAGGCGACCGAGGTGCTGTGGCAGGACGGCAAGATCGTCGTGCACGGCTACGCCTTCGTCGCCAACCTGCCGAACGGCCCCGGCACGCTTCCCAGGCTCGCCTGGCTGCGCGCCCCCGGCGGGCGCCGGATCCCGGTCCGCTTCCGCGCCCAGGAGTCGCTGCGCGCCACCCGCGACTCCAAGCAGGCCCTGCACAACTACGACAACGCCGGCTTCGAGATCACCATCGACCCGGCCAAGCTCAAGTCGCGCGGCAAGTGGAAGTCCGGCACCTGGGGCCTGACGCTCGCCCTGCCACGCCCCGGCGGCTACGTGCCGGGCAAGGCCCAGCGCGTCGACGTCGGCTCCGCGGGACACTCGCAGGCCCGCTACCTCGGCGACGGGGCGCGGCTGATCGCCGGGTTCCACGAGGACGTCTTCCAGCTCAGCATCGACGTCCCCGAGGCCGAGGTCACCGACCAGACCGCCACCGCCGACGCGCTGCGCCTCGGTCTTCGCTCGCCGGCCGGCGGCAAGCGGCCCACCAAGCTGCGGGTGGTACGCAAGGGGCAGCAGGGCGGCGTCGAGTACCCGCTGGCCCCGCAGGAGGCCGGGGACGGCGACCAGCGGTGGGCCCGCTGGGGCGCCGAGATCCCGTTCGACGACCTGACCGTGGCCACCGAGCCGACCGAGAAGACCCACGACTTCATCACCCACATCGAGTTCGCCGACGGCTCCTCGCGCCGCGCCACCGTGCTCGAGGGCTTCCTGCCGGGCCGCTACCTGCGCCCCAACGGCCGGGAGATCGCGGTGACCACGGACGGCCCCGGGCTGCTCAAGCTGCACGACCGGGCCAGGCAGGCCGTGGTCGACCGGATGGAGTGGACCCGCGAGGGCGTGCTGCTCGTCGAGGGCTCCTACACCGGGCCCGGCGACCGCAAGCGCTTCGTGCTGCGGCACGGCGAGCGGTTCGAGGAGCACGTGCTGCCGCTCAACTGGACGGACTCCGAGAGCCGGTTCAGCGTGCGGATCGCCCCCGACAAGATGACGTCGTACGACGCGGTGCTGCCGCTGCGCGCCGGCCGCTGGTACTTCTCGCTGCGCGACCAGGACGCCTGGGGCAACAAGGGCGACGTGCCCGTGAAGCTGCGCGCCGACCTGATCGACACGCTGCCGCTGAAGAAGCGGGTCGCCGGCCGCACCTACGCCGTCAACCGCCGCTACTTCGACCGGCTCTTCCTCGGCTCGGGCCCGGTGCTGCGCGGCGAGGAGCGCGGCGCCTACCGGCAGCGCGAGCTGCGCCAGGTGCACACCCCGGCGTTCAAGCGGGAGCCGCTGACCGAGAGCGTCTTCTACAACAGCTTCGGCGGCAAGCAGTTCTCGGACTCGCCGCGCGCCATCTACGAGGAGTTCGTGCGGCGCGGCATCGAGGTCGAGCACCTGTGGTCGGTCGCCGACGCGCAGGTGGACCTGCCGCCCGGGGTCCGCCCCGTGGAGTGGCACAGCCGCGAGTGGTACGAGGCGCTGGCCCGCAGCCGGTACGTCGTCACCAACGTCGGCCTCGGCGACTGGTACGAGCGGCGCGACGGGCAGTGCGTCGTGCAGACCTGGCACGGCACGCCGCTGAAGAAGATCGGCGCCGACCTGCTCGGCACCCCGAAGGCCAACCTCCAGTACATCGCCAGCCTGCCGCACCGGTTCCGCCAGTTCGACTTCGTGGTCTCGCCCAACGCGTTCACGACGCCGATCATGCGCAACGCCTTCCGCTGCGAGGGCGAGATCCTGGAGGCCGGCTACCCGCGCAACGACATCTTCCACCGCCCCGACCGGGAGAAGATCGCGCAGCGGGTGCGGGCCACCCTGGGCATCCCCGAGGGCCGCAAGGTGGTGCTGTACGCGCCGACCTGGCGGGACGACCAGCGGCACACGGCCTCGAAGTTCAAGCTCGACCTGCGGGTCGACCTGACGGCGGCGCGCGAGGCGCTCAGCGACGACCACGTCTTCCTGTTCCGCAAGCACCCGAAGATCCTGGACGCGATCCCGGGCGCCGGGCAGGGCTTCGTGTACGACGTGTCGTCCTACCCGGACATCGCCGAGCTCTACCTGATCACCGACGTGCTGATCACGGACTACTCCTCGGTGCTGTTCGACTTCGCGCACTCCGGCAAGCCGATGCTCTTCTTCACCTACGACCTGGAGCACTACCGGGACACCCTGCGCGGCTTCTACTTCGACTTCACCGAGCGGGCGCCCGGGCCGCTGATCAAGACCTCGGCCGAGCTGATCCACGCCATCCGCACCGCCGACACGGTGCGGCGTACCTACGACGAGAAGTACGCGGCGTTCGTGCGGGACTTCTGCGAGCCGTCGGACGGCCTTGCCACCGCCCGGGTGGTGGACCGGATGCTGGAGATCGGGCAGGCCAAGGGCTGAGCCGGGCCACCACGTGACGAAGGCCGCCGGGGCAGAGCCCCGGCGGCCTTCGGCGTCTCGGCGCTCCCGGCGTCCCGCGTCTCAGGCCCGGTCGCCGCGGCGGAAGAGCCAGTCGAGCCTCGGCTCCATCACCGGCTTGAAGAGGCGCCGCACCGGCGGGGTGCAGAGCACGGTGATGACCACGGCCGCCACCGCGGTGGTGACCGGCAGCGCGAAGTAGATCCCGCTCATCCGCTCGCCGTCGTACCAGCCCCACTCGATGCTGGCCCTGGCGAGGAAGCCGTGCAGCAGGTAGCCGGAGATGGTGCCGGCGCCGAGCGCCGTGAACCACATCCGCCGGCCGGGCACCAGCGCGAAGAAGCAGGCGATCAGCACCACGGCGCAGCCGAACATCAGGAGCGTCATCACCGGGCCCGTCCACCACGGTTCGCCGAACTCCTGTGCGGACTGCTTGTGGTAGAACCACTGGTACGGCAGCCGGGGCTCGGCCCAGTACGCCACCAGCAGGGCGCCGGCGAACACCGGCAGCGCGAGCAGCCGCACGGCCGTGCGGCGCACCATCGTGAAGTGCTCCTGCCGCAGGACGAGGCCGAGCACGAAGAACGGCATGAACTGCAGCACCCGCTGGATCTGCAGGTCGCTGCCGAGGGAGGGCGAGGCGGTGGCCACGGCCGCCACCAGCAGGGAGATCGGCAGCGGCCAGCGGACCGCCTTCCACACCGGCACGGTCAGCCGCCAGATGAACAGGGCCAGCAGGAACCACATCAGCCAGCGCGGCTCGAACAGGCCGACGTAGGTGTCGTCGTTCTCGCCGTCCGCGAGCCGGCGCAGCACCAGCGTGTAGGCGACCTGGAAGACCACGTACGGCACGAGCACGCCGGTGACCAGCCGCTGGACCCGGTCGGCGCGGCCGTCGAAGCTGCGGGACAGGTAGCCGGAGATCACGATGAACGCGGGCATGTGGAAGGCGTAGACCGCCATGTACAGCGCCGAGACCACGCGCGAGTCGCCGCGCAGCGGCTCCCAGGCGTGTCCGATCGCGACCAGGACGATGGCCAGGTACTTGGCGTTGTCGAAGAACGCGTCCCGCTGTTTGGCCCCGCCGGCGGCCTGCCGGGGTACGGCGGGGGTCTCCTGGGTTCCCGTGAGTTGTCGAGTCTCGTTCATCAATTCGGAACCATAGCGTCAGCCGGCGTTAAGGCGCGGCCTGGGGCGGCGGCCGCCGGCTGCCACAATCAGGGCCTATGACGCGAACTGTGCACACGCCCATGGGAGACGCGCGGATCACCTGGCACGCCGCCGCCGGCGCCCGTGCCGTGCTGGCCCTCGGGCACGGCGCCGGCGGGGGCGTCGAGACCGACGACCTCCAGGCCCTGGCCGCCGCCCTGCCGGCCCGGGGGATCACCGTGGCGCTGGTCGAGCAGCCGTGGCGGGTCGCCGGCAAGCGCGTGGCGCCCGCGCCGCGGACCCTCGACACGGCGTGGCGGGCGCTGTGGCCGGCGCTGGCGAAGCCGGGACTGCCGGTGTTCGCGGGCGGGCGCAGCGCGGGGGCGCGGGTGGCCTGCCGCACGGCGGGGGAGCTCGGGGCGCGCGCCGTGCTGGCGCTGTCCTTCCCGCTCCACCCGCCGGGCCGCCCCGAGAAGTCACGGGCCGGGGAACTGACCGGGGCCGGGGTGCCGGTGCTGGTGGTGCAGGGCGGCTCCGACCCCTTCGGCAGGCCCGAGGAGTTCCGGGAGCTGCCGGCCGACGCGGAGCTGATCGAGGTGCCGGGGGTCGGGCACGGCCTGTCCGCGCCCGAGCCCCCCGTCATCCGGCGGATCGGCGACTGGCTGACCGCTCGGCTGGCTCGCTAGCCGACCGCGGCGCGCCCTCGACCCCGTCCCCGCCGTCGGCCTCGGCCTCGTCGTCCCGCTGCCGCGCCCGCCGGGCCTCGGCCGCCGCGTACAGGTCGTCCACGGCCGCCCGGAAGCGGACCAGCGACGGCGGCTCGGCCGGGCCGAGCAGGTACTCGGTGAGCTCGGCGCGGGCCGCCGCCAGCGTGTCGAGCGCCGGTTCTGCGACGGCGTCGAGCAGCGCCGGCAGCCCCGCCGCGTCGGGCGGCACGATCGTCGCGGCCCGCACCGTGGGATTGGCGGCGCGGAACTCCTCCTCCGACAGCCCGCTGGTGTTGACGACGGCGTACGGCTTGCCACTGGCCAGGAAGTCGGCGACGACGCTCGACACGTCGGCGATCAGCACGTCGGCCTGGTTGAAGCAGCTGTAGATGTCCGGCCGCGGGCCGGTCAGCACCAGGTGTGCGCGGTCCGGCTGCGCCGCCCAGAAAGCGGCGGTCCGCGCGGTGGCATGGGCCGTCACCTCCGCGGCGTGCTCCGGCTCGGGCGGCCCCTGCGCGGCCATCCGCTCCATGTCGTCGGCCTGCCGGCCCACGGCCTCCCGCCGCGCGGGGACGGGTGCGTCGTCGAGGGGCGGCGGGACGGGGGCCGGGGCACCGCCGACGCTCGCGATGTGGGCGCGGATGGCGGCGTCGGCCGCCGCCGCGGCGCGGTTGACGGTGCCCGTCATGGGGTGCGGCTTGTAGAGCAGCCGGACCCGCGGGTCGTCGAGCAGCGCCCGGACGATGTTCTCGCCGGCCAGGATCACCGACGTGTTGCCCGGGTCGTCGGTCCAGCCCTCCCACGTCGGCGCGTACAACACCGTGATCGGACCCTCGGGCGGCGGCGGGCCCGCGGCCCTGCGGATCGGGGCCAGCTGCGGCCGGCCCACCTCCACCACGTCCCGGTCGTCGACCCCGACGTCCGCCAGCGCGTAGCGCCGCCGCGCCGCCGGGCCCGCCACCCACACCTCGTCGTACACCTTGGCGTACGGGTTGCAACTGGACAGCTTGTCGCTCTCGCCGTGGTTGACGAACGCGTGCTTGATCGTGGGGATCCGCAGCACCTGCGAGGTCTTGGGCGCGTTGGCCGGGTGGATCAGCACCCGCAGCGACGAGTGTTCGAGCAGCATCAGGTGGGCGACCCTGGGCAGGCACACCACCGGCAGCTCGGTGGCCGCGATCTGCTGGACCATCGGCCGCTCCCGCAGCACCACCATCGCCCTGCGGTCGAGCGCGGCCATCGTGGAGAGCCACATGTTGGCCTGGTAGGCGGTGCCCGAGCCGCCGGAGAAGTACAGGCCGACCTCGGGCCGGTACTCGGCCAGCCAGCGCCTGAACCACTCCAGCACCGCCTCCTCGCCCGGCGGCCGCCTGCCGGGCAGCAGCCAGGTCGCCAGCCGGGCGGCGGCCCCCGCGAGCAGCCCGAACGTGATGCCGATGCCGAGCAGCCCCCACAGCGCGCGCCCGGTGGCCACGGTGGCCAGCAGCCCGGCCGTCGCCGGCACGGACATCAGTGGGATCCGGCGGGCCGGGGCGGTCAGCAGCCGCGGCGGGGCGGGCGGGAGCCGCAGCTCGCTGGTGTCGATGTTCCTGGTGAGCACCGGCAGCGTGCGCTGCCGCCGCACCACCATCCCGATCGCCCGGCACAGGAAGTGCGCCGCGTAGCCGGCGAGCAGGCCGCCGACCAGCACCAGGCGCGTCGCCCCGGCCACGTCCGTGAGGTGGGCAAGACCGAGCACGAACAGCAGGTCCCGCAGCAGCTGTCTGACCGTCTCGTCGCAGCGGACCCGGTTGAGCAGCGACAGCGCTCCGGGGCGCCAGCGCCGCACCGCGAGTTCGAACGCGAGGCCGCCGGCGCCCGCCGCGCACAGCAGCGGCGCGTTCGGCAGCAGCGCGCCGAGGAACTGCGCGGTGAACAGGGCGAGCAGGGCGCCGGGGGCAAGAGCTTGCGTGCCGCGACGAGACGGCGATGCGACGGGCAAGGTGGGGCTCCCGTGATGTCGTCGTGGGGGTGGGCGAATGACAGGGCAGGTGACCGGCCGCAAGGCCATGAAAACCGGCGGCGGCGAGAAACGCGACCGAAGGCGGACCCCGCGGCCGAGGGCCGGGGGCCGGAAAAGGCGCGGCGGCGAACCGCGAGGTTACGGTTGTATGAGCGCAGCGGCGATCTTCGGGCACGCGGGGGTCGCGTAGATTACGCCCGACAGCTCGGCTCGACCGGGCACGAACGAACGCAGGGGTACCACGGTGGCAGCGGCACCACGGCAGGACGTCTCCGACGCCCGCAGGATCGTCGTCAAGATCGGCTCATCCTCGCTGACCACCGCGGCCGGAGGGCTCGACGCCGACCGGGTGGACGCACTCGTCGATGTGCTGGTGAAACAGGACGGGAGGCAGATCGTACTGGTTTCGTCCGGTGCGATCGCCGCGGGCCTCGCCCCGCTCGGCCTGTCGCGCCGCCCCTCGGACCTGCCCCGCCAGCAGGCCGCCGCCAGCGTCGGACAGGGCCTGCTGCTCGCCCGTTACACCGCCTCCTTCGCCCGCTACGGACGGCGTGTCGGCCAGGTGCTGCTCACCTCGGACGACACCAGCCGCCGCGCCCACTACCGCAACGCGTACCGCACCCTCGACCAGCTGTTCACCATGGGCGTGGTGCCCGTCGTCAACGAGAACGACACGGTCGCCACCGACGAGATCCGGTTCGGTGACAACGACCGGCTCGCCGCCCTCGTCGCCCACCTGGTCCGCGCCGACCTGCTGGTGCTGCTCTCCGACGTCGACGGCCTCTACGACGGGGACCCGGCCAAGCCCGGCACCAGCCGGATAGCGGAGGTCGCAGGCCCCGAGGACCTGGCCGGCATCGAGATCGGCCGGGCCGGCCGGGCCGGCGTCGGCACCGGCGGCATGGTCACCAAGGTGGAGGCCGCCGCCATCGCCACCGGCGCCGGCATCCCCGTCGTCCTCGCCTCCGCCAGCCAGGCCGCCGACGCCCTCTCCGGCGCCCCCGCCGGCACCTACTTCCGGCCGACCGGGCGCCGCTCCGCGGGACGGCTGCTGTGGCTGGCCCACGCCTCGACCCCGCGCGGCTCCGTCACGCTGGACTCGGGCGCGGTGCGGGCCATCACCGAGCGCGGCAGCTCGCTGCTGCCGGCCGGGATCACCGGCGTGGCGGGCGACTTCACCGCCGGCGAGCCGATCGAACTGCTCGACGAGTCGGGCCACGCCGTGGCCCGCGGGCTCGTCAACTTCGACGCCCGGGAAATCCCCCGGTTGATCGGCCGCTCCACGCACGACCTGGCCCGCGAGCTCGGCCCGGCCTACGAGCGGGAGGTCGTCCACCGCGATGACCTGGTGCTGTTGCGGGCATGATCCCCTCGTCCGCCGTATACGGGACGGACATCCGGCCGGTGCCGGATCTGTGAAAGATCCAGTCTTTCCACCGAAGGTTCCGGGAAACGGCCCCCGCCGCGCCCCGTGAGCTGATGCACTCGACGGGTGGCTCTCCGCGCGTCACCCGCCAGGGAGCCAGCAGGCAGCAGCACGAGCACCACGTCAGGAGGCCGCCGGTGAGGCGACTGGCCAGCGTCCAGGGAGGCACCGGGGCGGTGGGGGAGGAGCAGCCGCGGGCCGGCGCCGAGCAGCCCGCCGCCCGGCTGTGGCACATCACGCTCAGCGTGGCGGGACCCGCCGCGCCGTCGCAGGACGTCCGTCGCGGCCTCGAACGGCTGGCGAACGACCACCCCTTCCTGCTCACCAGCCGCTACGCCCGGGACCACGCCGAGATCAGGTACTGGGAGGAGGCCCGCGACCTGCACGACGCGGCGGCCGTCGCGCTGCGCCTGTGGGGGGAGCACCGGCGCACCGCGCAGCTGCCGCCGTGGGAGATCGTCGGCCTGGAGGTGATCGGCCGGGAGACCTACCACCAGCGCGTCGCCGAGGGCTACGGGCCACCGCCGGCCGCGCCCGTCGGCGTCCACCCGTTCTGACCCGGCCGGGCCGCGGGGACCGCCTCGTGGAACGGGTTCGGCCGCCGGCGCGCGGGCGACTACCCTGCACACCATGACCAGCAGCGCGCCCGCCTCCGCCGACTCCCCCGTGATCGCCACCGCCCGCCGCGCCAGGACCGCGGCCGCCGCCCTGGCGCCGCTGCCGCGCACCGCGCGGGACCGGGCGCTGCTGGCGGTCGCGGACGCGCTCGAGGCGCGGGCCGCCGAGGTCGTCGAGGCCAACGCCGCGGACGTGGCGAGGGCGCGCGAGGCCGGCACCGGTGAGACCGTGATCGACCGGCTCACCCTCACCGCCGAGCGGATCGCGGCCATCGCCTTCGACGTGCGGGACGTCGTCGCGCTGCCCGACCCGGTGGGCGAGGTGGTGCGCGGCTCGACCCTGCCGAACGGCCTGGAGCTGCGGCAGATCAGGGTCCCGCTCGGCGTGGTCGGCATCATCTACGAGGGCCGGCCCAACGTCACGGTGGACGCCGCGGTCCTGTGCCTGAAGTCGGGCAACGCGGCGCTGCTGCGCGGCTCGTCCTCCGCCTACGCCTCCAACGAGGCCCTGGTCGGCGTCCTGCGGGACGCGGTGGCCGGCGCCGGCCTGCCGGCCGACGCCGTGCAGCTGGTGCCGGGCACCAGCCGGGACTCGGTGCGCGAGCTGATGCGGGCCCGCGGCCTGGTGGACGTGCTGATCCCGCGCGGCGGCGCCTCGCTGATCGAGACCGTGGTGACCGAGTCCACCGTGCCGGTGATCGAGACCGGCACCGGCAACTGCCACGTCTACGTCGACGAGTACGCCGACCTGGACATGGCCGTCGAGCTGCTGGTCAACTCCAAGGCGCAGCGGCCCAGTGTGTGCAACGCGGCGGAGACGGTGCTGGTGCACGCCGGGATCGCCGACCGCTTCCTGCCGTTGGCGCTGGCCGCCCTGACCGCGGCCGGCGTGACCGTGCACGGGGACGAGGCGTGGCGGAAGGCGGGGGACGGCGCCGGCGTCGAGGTGGTGCCGGCCACCGACGCCGACTGGGAGACCGAGTACCTGAGTTACGACATCGCGGCCGCCGTGGTGCCCGACCTGGACGCGGCCGTCGCCCACATCCGCCGCTGGACCTCGGGCCACACCGAGGCGATCGTCACCCGGGACGGCACGGTGGCGAAGCGGTTCGTCTCGCTGATGGACTCGGCGGCCGTGATGGTCAACGCCTCCACCCGGTTCACGGACGGCGGCCGGTTCGGCTTCGGCGCCGAGATCGGCATCTCGACGCAGAAGTTGCACGCGCGCGGCCCCATGGGGCTGCCCGAGCTGACCACCACGCGCTACGTGGTCACCGGCGAGGGTCACACCGTGGAGTGAAATCCGGATGGCCCTCCCCCTGGCCGCTTATTCGGCCTACGCTGGATGCGTGCCGGACGACGTGGGGGGCCTTCCGTCGCCGAATGGCGAGGGGCCCAACAGCGAGGACATCGGGGCCGCCGAGGAGGCGTTCGCCTCGGTGGTGCTGGACGAGGCATTCATCGAGGCGGCCGAGGTCCACGAGCCGACCGCGGCCGAGCGGATCCTCTACGCGGCTCTGGAGCGCGCCGAGTCCGAGGCCGAGTTGGAGGCCGAGGCGGGCGGCGAGATCGGGTTCTACCGGGACCCCGACCTCGACCCCGGATCCTCGGACGGGCTCGGCGGGTTCGAGCCGGGCGGCGACCCGGCCGGCTTCCTCGACGACGACGAGGACGCGGACGGCGAGGACCCGGACGACGAGGGCCGTTTCGACCGCTCCGACTACACCCGCTACCTGCCGGAACTGCCGGACGGCGAGTACGACGAGCAGGCCGAGCAGGACGAGTTGGCCTTCGGCGGGCCCTATCCGCCCTACGGCGGCGGCTACGGCGCGATACCCGGTTCCGGCACCGCGGGTCCTGGGCCCACGCCCGCCGAGGCGCCCGCCGGCTGGCGGCCGGTGCGCTGGCAGCGGCCGGTCGCCTGCGTGCTGGCCATGGTGATGGGCATCAGCGTCATCGCCTTCGCGCTGATAGCCATCCAGCGCGCCGGCTCAGGGCCTTCGCGGCTGCCAGGGCCGACGCCGCCGGCCCCCACCGAGCCCTCGGCCCCCGACACGGCGGAGGAGGCCGAGGGAGAGGTCGGCGAGGGCTCGGCCGTGGAGGCCGAGTTCACCGACGAGGACGGCTCCCTGTAGCCCCGCGGGGGGCGTTGAGCGGCCGGTCCGCCCCATGACCACCACGCGCTCGTGTCCGGGCGTGGCACCCGGCGGCGTGCGCCGGCGCACGGCGAGTCGGACAAAATCGCCGCCGACTGGGGCTGTTGACCACCCTCTCGGAGATTTACGCTGGACAGGTGGCCGGGCGCACAGATCCTCCCGAGGGGATTCCCGGGGGCACCCCGGGAGCCGGGGACGAGGAGTACCAGTCGACCGTCTTCGACGAGTCGTTCGTCAGGGCTGCCCGGCTTCAGGAGTTCTCGGCGCAGGAGCGCCTGGAGGACCACACGACGGCCGTGCGCCGGCGCGACCCCGAGCCGGCCGAGGGTCGGGCGGTGCCCAGGCAGGGCATAGCGCTGGCGCTGATCATCCTGCTGGCCTTCGCGGCCGCCATCTACCTGGGCAACAACAACCCCTACGACGCCCCGGTCCGGCTCAACTCCGACCCGCCGGCCGCCGACACCGTCGTGCTGGTCCCCGAGGGCGACGTGCCGGGCGGCGCCGACGCCGAGGCGGCGTTCGCCGGCACCCCGGCCGCCGGCTACGGCATCGGCGCCGGCGGCGTCCACCTGCCCGATCCCAGGGCCACCGACCACTTCTCGCGCGAGCAGGTCCTCACCGCGCTGACCCTGGCCAAGGAGTACGTGGTGGCCAGCGCCCTCACCCCCGAGGTGCTCGGCGGCGACACGGTGACGCCGGTGCGCGAGCTGCTCGGCGCGGAGCAGCAGCGGCAGTTCGACAGCGCGATGCGCGGCCACGGCCTCCAGTCGGTGCCGACCGACTGGCTGGTCCGCTTCGACCCGGCCGAGGTCGCGCTGGCCGACGGGCAGGTCCGGGTGGACGGCGGGTTCACGTTCGTGGAGACCAACGACGACACCCTCCAGGTCACCGCCCGCCACGTCCTCGCCTACGCGCTGCGCGCCGCCGGCACCGGGGACGGCGCGCCGGCCACGGTCGCCGCGTTCACCGTGCAGCGGCAGCTGCGGCTGCAGTTCGGCCGGGAGGAGCTGCGCGACCGCAACGTGCTGGTGCGCGAGGTCGAGCTGATCGTCGGGCCGAGCGACTGCGCGCGCGACCCGTCGGACGCGCTGCGGCCGCTGCTGCCCGGCGAGCGGGCCGAGGCGCCGGCCGCGGCGCCCGTCGACCCGTTCGCGCTGGACGGCGGCCGGGCGGTGCTGTGCGGCGCGTACGCCCCGCTCAGCGATCCCCGGGAGTCGGCGCGGACCCACTAGGCCCGCCGGGCCCGTCATCCCCCGCACGCCCGCCGCCGGCCCCTCCGTCGCCCGTACCGGCGTCACCCGTACCGGTGTTGCCCGCGCCCTTCGTGCCCGCGCCCCGGGACCTGCCCTGCCCGGTGGCGAAGTCCCGCAGCCGGCCGCCGAGTTCGCCGGCCCCGCCGGCCACGTCGCTGACCAGCTTCATCAGCGGGTCCCTGCTGGTGCGCACCCGCTCGCCGAAGTGCCCCGCCGACTCCCGGAACGCGCCGCTCACGGACGCGTCCCCGTCCCCGTCACGGCGCGGGTAGTGGCCGTCCATGATCCGCTGGAAGTCGCGGCCACGGGCCCACCGGCGCAGCTCGGCGGCGCGCACCGCGGCGAACGGGTGGCTGCGCGGCAGCACGTTGAGGATCTTCAGCACGGAGTCCCGCAGGTCGCCGCCGGCCTCGTACTCCTCGGCCTGCGCCAGGAACGCCTCCACGTTCATCTCGTGCAGGTGGTTGCCGCCGGCCAGCTTCATCAGGGCGCGCAGCGACACCTCCTCGTCCTGACCCACCAGCAGACCGGCCCGGTCGGCCGAGAGCTCCGACTTGCGGAACCACTCGCGCAGCGCCGTGACGATCGCCATGATCGCGATGTTGCCCAGCGGGATCCAGGCCACCCGGACCGCGAGCGAGGTCAGGAACAGCAGGATGGTGCGGTACACCGCGTGCCCGGAGAGCGCGTGCCCGACCTCGTGGCCGATGACCACCCGCGTCTCGTCCTCGTCGAGCAGCTCGACCAGGCCCGTGGTGAGCACGATGATCGGCTGGTCGAGGCCGATGCACATCGCGTTGGGGTTGGGGTCCTGCGTGACGTAGAGCGGCGGCACCCGCTCCACGTCCAGGACCCGGCAGGCGTCGAGCAGCATCTCGTGCAGGTGCGCGAACTGCTGCTCCCCGACCCGCACCGAGTCGGAGAGGAAGAGCAGCCGCAGGCTGCGCTCGGGCAGCATGCCGCTCAGCGTCCTGAACACCGTGTCGAAGCCGGTGAGCTTGCGCAGCGCCACCAGCGCCGAGCGGTCGGCCGGGTGCTCGTACGCCCGGGAGGAGATGCCGGGGAAGCTCCGCCGCCCGCCGTCCCGCTCCACCGACTCCTCGGCTATGCCGTCCGTGCTGTCCGTTCCGTCTGCGTTGTCCGTCATCCGGCCCCCTCGGTCTGGTGCGCCGGACCCGGCCCGCGCCCGGCGCACCGCGCTCCGAAGCGATGGGGGCGGGAGGCCGCTGCCGGCTCGTCCGCTTACGATGACCCTACGTTTCAGCCGTCAGTCACGTTCCCGGATAGGCCAGCCTCATGACGCTCTCCGCCTCGCCCGCCGCCGAAGCCCTGGTCACGCTCGCCAACGAGGGCGGCGGTCACGACAGCCTGAACCCCTACGCCATCGGCGGCGGCGCCCTGGCCGCGCTGCTGCTCCTGCTCTGGATCACGACCCGCCTCAACCGCGACCGCTAAGGTCGGCGCATGCGAGAGCGGATACCCCGTCCCAAGCGCCGGATCGGCGTGATGGGCGGCACGTTCGACCCCATCCACCACGGGCACCTCGTGGCGGCCAGCGAGGTCGCCGCGCTGTTCCACCTGGACGAGGTCATCTTCGTGCCGACGGGGCAACCCTGGCAGAAGGACCACAGGTCGGTCTCGCCGGCCGAGGACCGTTACCTGATGACGGTCATCGCCACCGCGTCCAATCCGCAGTTCTCGGTCAGCCGCATCGACATCGACCGCGGCGGCAAGACGTACACCATCGACACGCTGCGCGAGCTGCGGGCCGAGCACGCCGAGGCCGACCTGTTCTTCATCACCGGCGCCGACGCGTTGGCCCAGATCCTGGGCTGGCGGGACGCGGCGGAGCTGTTCTCGCTCGCCCACTTCATCGGGGTCACCAGGCCGGGACACCCGCTGGCCGACCCGGGTCTGCCCAGCGGCGGGGTGTCGCTGGTCGAGGTGCCGGCGCTGGCGATCTCCTCCACCGACTGCCGCGAACGGGTCGCGAGGGGCGACCCGGTCTGGTATCTGGTGCCGGACGGGGTGGTGCGCTACATCAACAAGCGTGCCCTCTACCGGGACTGCGCGGAGGACGCGGAGGGACCGACACAGGCGGCGCGCTGAACGGCTGAAGGGCGGCACTGGTGAACGACCGACAGGACCCGTACGGGCAGTTCGGGCAGCCCGGACAGATCTACGGCTACGACGAGTACGGCCGTCCGATCTACGGCACGGAGCCGCAACAGCCGCCCGCGCAGGGCGAGTACGACTACGGGTACGGCACCGGGGGACAGCAGGACTACGGCTACGGCTACGGTCAGGACACCGGCCAGCAGGCGCCCGTCCAGGACCAGGGACAGCACCAGGGCCACCAGCAGGGCCAGCACCAGGGGCAGTATCCGCAACAGGACCAGTCCCAGGGCGGCTACGGGTACGGCTATGGCTACGGCTACGGCTACGGCGGGGACACCGGCTACGGCACCGCGCCCGCCGGTCACGACACCGGCCAGCAGGCGCCCGTCCAGGACCACGGGCCGGAGCCGGCGGCGCCCGCCGCCGATCCCGCGCCGGCCACCCCGCCCACCCAGGCCACGCCGTCCACCCAGGCCACGCCGTCCGTGCCGCCCGCGCGCGGCGCCGAGCCCGCCGACGGCGAGTACCAGACCGAGCAGTTCGCCTTCGTCGAGGAGGAGGACGGCAAGGCCGAGGACGTCATCGACTGGCTGAAGTTCAGCGAGAGCCGCACCGAGCGCCGCGAGGAGGCCAAGCGCCGCGGCCGCACCCGCAAGCGGCTGCTGGTCGTCCTCCTGGTTCTGGCCGTCCTCGGCGGCGTCGGCTACCTGTACGCCACCGACCGGCTGCCGTTCCTCGCCGACTCCGGCACCGGCGGCGAGACCGCGACCGGCGCCCAGGTGCGGGACGTCGTGGTGGTCCACCTGCGGCCGCTGGACTCCGACGAGACCTCCACCGTGCTGCTGGTCGGCAACGAGACCACCGAGACCGGCACCACCCTGCTGCTGCCCAACGAGCTGTCCGTCACCCCGGACGGCGGCACCACCACCCTCGGCCAGGCCGTCGCCAACGAGGGCGCCGCCTCCGTCCGTGAGGCCGTCGGCGGGCTGCTCGGCGCCGACATCCAGGGCACCTGGCGCCTCGACACCCCCTACCTGGAGACCCTGGTCGAGCTGGTCGGCGGCATCACCCTCACCACCGACGCCGAGGTGCCGGGCGAGGACGGCGAGGACCCGCTGGTGCCGCGCGGCGAGGACGTCCAGCTGGCCGGCCGGGCCGCCGTCGCCTACGCCACCCTGCGCGGCGAGGACGAGCCGGGCACCGCCCAGCTGGCCCGCTTCGGCCAGGTGCTGCAGGCCGTGCTGGAGAAGCTGCCCGCCGACGAGGCCGGCGCCACCCGGCTGGTCGAGGGCCTCAACCAGATCGTCGATCCCTCGCTCACCGAGGACCAGCTCGGCAACCTCCTCGCCCGCCTCGCCGGCTACGCCCAGGGCGATGCCTACGAGACCACCCAGCTGCCGGTCGAGGTGGACGGCACCATCAGCGACGAGACGGCCGAGGGCCTGGTCTCCGAGGTCCTCGGCGGCACCGTCAGCAACGCCGACCCGAACGGCGCGCCACGGATCGGTGTCCGGGACGCGAGCGGCGTCCAGGGCAACGCCGAGACGGCGAGGATCGCGCTGGTCAACGGCGGCTTCACGGTCGTGGACAGCCGCGCGGCCGGCGGGACCGAACCGTCCTCGCAGGTACTGTACGGCGACGAGGCGCACCGCGAGACGGCCCTGGAGGCGGCCAGGACCCTCGGCCTGCCCGAGGAGGCGGTCACGCAGGGTGAGGGCGCCGGAAATGCCGATGTGACGATCATCCTGGGAGAGGACTATGGAGGCTGACCGCTCCGGGGCCGTGTCAGCGCGGCGTGAGACCCTGGACGGGTGACAACGCCTGCCACCGAGCCGAGGAGACCCCAGCACCAGTGACCGCCACGGACCGCGCCACCGAGCTGGTCGAGGTCGCCGCCCAGGCGGCGGCCGACAAGCTCGCGCACGACATCATCGCCTACGACGTCAGCGACGTCCTCGCCATCACCGACGCCTTCCTCCTGGCCTCCGCGCCCAGCGACCGCCAGGTCAAGTCCATCGTGGACGGGATCGAGGAGCGGCTGCTGAAGGATCTCGGCGTCAAGCCCGTCCGCCGCGAGGGCGAGCGCGAGGGCCGCTGGGTCCTCCTGGACTACGTGGACATCGTGGTGCACGTGCAGCACGCGGAGGAGCGGGTCTTCTACGCCCTGGAGCGGCTGTGGAAGGACTGCCCGGTGCTCGAGCTGCCGGAGGACGCCGAGGCCACGAAGGGCCGCGCCGCCGCCCACGCCGACGAGCACCAGGCCGCCCAGAGCGGCGCGCCGGGCGGTGAGCTCCGCTGAGCATCAGCAACGCCGGCAACGGCTCCCGCCGGATCGTGCTCTGGCGGCACGGCCAGACCGCCTGGAACCTGGAGCACCGCTTCCAGGGCACGATGGACATCGAGCTCACCGAGACGGGCCGGGCCCAGGCCAGGCACGCCGCCGGTCTCCTCGCCAGCCTCAGGCCGCACACCATCATCTCCTCCGACCTCAGCCGCACCCGGGAGACGGCCGCCGAGCTCGCCGCCGTCACCGGGCTGCCGGTCACCCACGACGAGGCCCTGCGCGAGTCCTACGCCGGCGACTGGCAGGGCCTCACCCACGAGGAGATCCGCGCCCGCTTCGGCGAGCAGTACGCGGCCTGGAAGCGCGGCGAGCCGGTGCGGCGCGGCGGCGGCGAGCTGGAGACCGAGGTGGCGGACCGGGCCGCGCCGCTGGTCGAGCGCGCGGCCGAGAAGCTGCCGCCCGGCGGGGTCCTCGTCGTCGTCAGCCACGGCGGCACCATCCGCACCACCATCGGCCGCCTGATCGGCCTCGCCCCGCCCAGCTGGGAGGCGCTCGGCGGCCTCTCCAACTGCTGCTGGTCGGTGCTCGGCGAGAGCGTCCGCGGCTGGCGCCTCCTCGAACACAACGCGGGATCCCTCCCCGAGCCCGTCCTCGGCGACGACGTCTAGGCCCTGTCCGGGCGATCTTCTTCGGGCCCGCGACGCCATACACGGCACCTCGCTGCGTTACCGAATCGCGCGAATACGGCCAAGTATGAGCTGCGATCCGGTGCCTTGCGATGTACCGCGTCTGACGCCGCGGGCTGATCCTCGAAGATCGCCCGGACAGGACCTAACAGCGTCGCAGCAGCTCCACCGCGGCCCGGCTCTCCTCGTCCCCCGGGACGTAGACGACCATCCGGGCCTCGGGCACGCCGTGCACCGAGAGCGACTGCGAGCGCAGCCGCAGCTCGCCCACCGCCCGGTGCCTGAAGGTCTTGACCCCCGGCCCGGGCGGCACCACGTCGCCGCTCGCCCACATCGCCCCGAACTCCGGGCTGGCCACGGACAGTTCCCGCACGAACCGCTCCCAGGCCGGCTCGCCGACGTGGTTGCCGTAGGCCGAGCGCAGGGTGGCCACCATGACCCGCAGCTCGGCCTCGCGGAACACCAGCGGACACTCCTCGAGCCGCCCCGTGAACAGCTGCCACAGCGCGTTGCCACCGGCCGCCGCGGGGGACTCCTCGGGGTAGAAGATCGCGCGGTAGACGCCGTTGGTCCCCAGCACGTCGTAGCGGGCGTTGTAGACCACCGCGGGCAGCGGCTCCAGGGTGTCGAGCACCAGCCGCACGTCAGGGCCCACGCTGTCCGTCTGCGGCACCGGATCCGGCGTCCAGGGCACCTCGGCGAGCCGGAACAGGTGCTCGCGCTCCGCCACGTCGAGCCGCAGCGTCCTGGAGACGGCGTTGAGCACCTGCGCGCTCGCGTTGATCGGTCGCCCCTGCTCGAGCCACGTGTACCAGGTGACCCCCACCCCGGCCAGCTGCGCGACCTCCTCGCGCCGCAGCCCGGGCGTCCGCCGCCTGGCCCCCGGCGCCATGCCCACCTCGGCCGGCGTGATCCGCGCCCGCCGGCTGCGCAGGAAGGTGGCGAGCTCCGGCCGCCGGCGCACCGTCGTCATGGTCGTCACCTCTCCACGCTGGCACGGCGCCCGGCGCGCTGCCAGGTGCCTGCCGGTACCAGTATCGGCGGGCTCTCTCCACCCGTACCCGACGGGGCGCAGGGTCCTGCCATGACACTCTCCACGAGCCCTTCCCCGACCCCTGCGGCCCCGGCCCGGGGGCGCCCGGCGCTCCTCCTCACCATCGTCCTGCTCGCCCAGTTCATGTCCCTGCTCGACGTGTTCATCGTCAACGTCGCCGGGCCCACCCTCCAGGCCGAACTCAACGCCTCCGGCGGCGAGTTGCAACTGATCATCGCCGGATACACCATCGCCTACGCCGTGTTGCTGGTCACCGGCGCCCGGCTCGGCGGCCGCCACGGCCCGGGCCGGCTGTTCCTCACCGGCCTCGCGCTCTTCACCGCCTCCTCGCTCGCCTGCGGCCTGGCCGGCTCCACCGCCACCCTCGTCGCGGCACGCCTCGCCCAGGGCACCGGCGCCGCGCTGATGCTGCCGCAGGTGCTCAGCCTCATCCAGCTGACCTTCGCCGGCCAGGCCAGGATCAGGGCGCTCACCGGCTACGCCGCCGTGGTGGCCACCGGCGCCGCGGCCGGGCAACTCGCCGGCGGGCTGCTCGTCAGCGCCGACCTGTTCGGCTGGGGCTGGCGCGCGGTCTTCCTGGTGAACGTGCCCATCGGCGTCACCCTGCTCTTCCTCGTCCCACGCGGCCTGCCGCTCTCCCGCCCCGCGCACACCGGTCGCCCCCGCGGCCTGGACCCCACCGGCCTGCTCGTCCTGACCACGGCCGTGACCTTGATCACCGTGCCGCTCGTCCTCGGCCAGGAACGGGACTGGCCCCTGTGGTGCTGGCTGTCGCTCGCCGCCGGCGCCGCGCTCGCCGCCCTGCTGGCCCACCACTCGACCCGCCTCGCGGCGCGCGGCGGCGAGCCCCTGATCGCCCCCCGGATGCTGACCAGCCCCGGCATGCCGCTCGCCGTCCTGCGGATCTTCCTCACCATGGCCATCAACGGCGGCAACCTCTTCGTCCTCTCCCTGCACGTCCAGGCCCCCGAGGCCGCCGGCGGCCTCGGCTACGGCGCGCTCCGCGCCGGCCTGGTCTTCCTCCCGGCCTCGCTGGCCTTCGGCGCCGTCTCGCTCCTGTGGCGCCGCGTCCCCGCCCACCGGCAGCCCGCCCTGCCCACCACCGGCCTGCTGCTCTCCGCCGCCTGCCTGCTGGCCTGCGGCCTCCTGCTTCGCGACGGCGCCGACATCGGCGTCCCCACGATGACGGTCTTCGCCCTCACCGGCGTCGCCCTGGCACTCGCCTACGGCCCCACCCTGACCGGCGCGCTCGCCCTGGTCCGCCCCGAGGACGCGGCCGACGCCAGCGGCGTCACCATGATGACCACCCAGCTCGGCATGCTGACCGGCATAGCCGCCATCGGCACCCTCTACCTGGACCGCGGCGACCCCTGGCCCGCCATGGTCGCGCTCGCCCTCGTCGCCACCGCGGCGGCCGCCGCCGGAGCGGTTGCCCGACCCGCGACGCGGGTAAAGAGGCGTTGATCGTCGTGTATCGATACCGTCTCCGTGGCCATCAGGTCGGATCACCGGCTTAACCGTCCGCGGACGGCGTGGCAGAATCGGACCAAGCCGGGGCTCTGACGGAGGGGTTTACCCACGTGGGCACGGCCCGCGACCGAGGGTGGAGCTGATCGCTCATGGGTGCACACAGCAGAAAATGCGACTGGTGTGGAGCCGGCACCCCGATCGTCCGGGACCTCCAGCCGGTCAACGCGGCCTACCAGTACTGGTGCGTCGAGTGCGCCCGCGCGCTGATCATCAAGGGCGACCCCATCGAGGTCTACCGCGAGCTGGAGGGCGAACCGATCTACGGCCGCCTCCTCGACGAGCACTGCGCCCTCAAGCGCTTCTACTCCTTCGCCAGCGTCTGACCCCTCCCGCCGGCCCCCTCCTCGCCCCCGCCGGAACCGATTTGGCAATCCACCGGGGTGGGTGTGTAAAGTAGGCATCGCCGCCGAGGGGGAAGCCCGAAAGGGAAGAAACCAAGGCGGACCAGGCAAGGGGCTATAGCTCAGTTGGTAGAGCGCTTGCATGGCATGCAAGAGGTCAGGAGTTCAATTCTCCTTAGCTCCACAGGTCAGAGGCCCCCTCCCGCAAGGGAGGGGGCCTCTTGCGCGACTCCCCCCTCGGTCCAGCGTCAGTGCGGGTCACGCGGCATCTGGGGGTTAATCTCCGGCTGCCGTTCTCCCGTATCGAACTGCCCTTCCACCTCTCCTCGCCGCCCGCCTTTACGGCCATGCCACTGGTGGCATGAGGCTGGGGCCCACCGTGCATGCACGGGTGACGGCGTTCGACGCGAAGGGGATCCGCGCTTACGAGCGCCGGTACCGACGTGAACAGCAGGGCGCGCAGCGCCGGCGGTCGCGGGCGAGCAGGTGCCCAGGCTTCTGGCGAGGCCGAGCCAGCGACTGTGCCGACCGGGTAGCGGTCAGCCGTCGGCGCGGACTTGGGCGATCAGCCGTTCGGCGTGGCGTCTGGAGATCGCCAGTTCGCCGGCGACCTGCTCGGCGGGCGTCTCGGCGTCGGTGGCCAGGAGGCGACGGATGTGTGCGATGCGTTGCTGGGCGCGGTGGTGGCGGGGGTCGTTGGAGTGGTCGCGTGGGCGGGTGTCGGTCGCTCCGACCGGGCGGCCGCCGCCGGCTCCGCGTCCTGGGCGGGCGGCGAGCCAGGCGGGGATGGTCTCGCGGTAGAAGTGTGGGACGCCGAACACCTTCTCGTCGGGGCTCGGGCCGATTCTGTCGGAGACGTAGCTGGCGGCGCTTCGGACGAGAGGATGGGCGAAGCTGGCGCCAAAGGGCTCGAGGCGGTTGCGGTCTATCCGTTAAAGCGGACGACAGGAGCCCGGAAGTGACTGCTCGATTGAATAGAACCTCTCGCTTGCGAATTTCTCCGGGTGGTGACGCGGCCTGGCAGGACGCCCCCGCCAGTGCGGGGACGACACTTGTTGACCTGCGGTGATGCGAGACAGAGAGGCTCATTTCATTCAGTCGGATGTTGGCGCAGGCGCCCCAAGGTATAGCTGTGGCGCCGAGCCAGCCCAGTCGAACGATGGTGGCTTCGAGCCTAGCTCCGGAGAGATGCTACGTCGCCTCGGCGCTACCACGTCCGAGGTCTACCCGGGAGTGGGATGAGTGACTATCTGAGTGTCTATGGATCCCGACCCGGGGTCAGGCCCCGAAGATCCGGTCCATCGCCTTCGCTCCCGTCTGGATGACGGGGCGGATCTGCTTCCGGTAGACCTTCTCCGTCGTGGCCATGGCCGAGTGCCCGACGAGCTTCGCGATCTCCTCGACGGGGACGTCGTGGTCGGAGAGCAGGGACACGAAGCTGTGCCGCAGCTCGCGTGGCGTCCACTCTGCCGCCTCGATGCCCTCCGCCTTGCCGAGCGCGTGCCGGAAGGCGTGTCTCACGTTGGCCGCGTCCATCGGGGTCCCGACCTCGGAGTTGAAGACGAGGCCGTTCTCCAGCCAGTCGACGCCGGCCGCCTCGCGCCTGCCGCTGCTGCCGTCGACGCTGCACCCAGGCCAGGACACAACGTGGAGTCGGGGCAGCCCGAAGCATGGGGCGACGAATTCATTGGCGTCAGCCACCCAGCCTCAAGGTCAAGGGGACCATCCCCGCCCGTACGGGGACGACTCATGACGACAGCTGAAGACCCGGACGCCGAGAGGACGATCCCCGCAGACGCGGGGAGCAGTTGCAGGGGCTGCTGGTGGATCCGGCGGCGGAGGGGACAACTCGCAGGCGCGGGGAGCAGAGTTCGTGGCCTGCAGCTTTATCTGGTGGGAGGCGTGCCTTTACTTCTTCACATTCAGGCGTAGGGGGCACAGCGGTGCAGGTTTCCACATGGACACTGCTCAGGTAGGAGAGGCGGTGCGCGGCGCCGGTCAGGAGAGTTCCCAGCCCTTCCGGTCCGCGAGGGCCGGCAGCGCTTCTGCGATCCGCTCGGACGTTCGCCGTGCGGCGTCCCGCAGCTCGTTCAGGTCCAGGGGAATGCCTGCTGTGGCGCGTCGCAGGAATTCTTGTTGTTCCTCGATTTCCAAGGCCTGCAAGGGGCCTGGGGGTGGCGGTTGTTCGCCGAATGCGGTGGTGCGTGGGGTGGCGCCCGCGAGTTCGAAGTCGAAGTCGGAGAGCAGGCTCTGGGTGGTCTGTCCGGACAGTTCCACCTTGTTCATGTCCAGGCGCAGGTGAACGGCCAGGGTGTTGAGGGCGAGGGCCAGGGCCTGGCCGGTGTAGAAGCTCTGCTCTGCCTGGTCTTCGCCCATGGCGGCTTCGAGGTCGGTGGATTCCAGGATGTCGACACATTCTTCGTCGACGTCCTCGCCCGCGGCGGCGCGCCATCCGAGGTCGAGCAGGTCGTCGAACCACTCTCGCTCGTCCGGGTCGCTGAGGAGGCGGTAGACGGCGCCGAGGCGCTCCGCGCATGCGGCGCAGAACGCGACGTAGGTCTCTGGTGCGGCGTCCGGCAGCTCATGGGTGATCGAGATGCGCGTGGTCATGCATTCCTCGTCAGTCGTCGATGGACCAGAACAGTGTGTAGGGGGAGTTCTGTTCCGCGTGGCCGCGAATTCCCGCACCGCCTACTTGGACACCGCGGGTGTTGATGAGCTCCAGGCAGATGTCGTTGCAGAAATTTCGTGAGGCGGCTCCGAAGACCGGTATTTCGTCGCGCCCGAGGCTCCTGATGATACCTTCCTCGGCGTGTCCGGCGGCTTGGACGAATTCCTCGCCGGGCCGCAGGGTCCAGGAAGCCGGCATGGCCCCGGGGCCGTTGATGCCGAGGCGGACGGTGTACTGCTGGGTGCGGGTGTTGAAGACGCCGATGACAGCGGTGGTGCCCCTGATGTCGGCGAGGAAGTAGTCGTTGCGGACGGCCTGGAGTTCCTCGGCGCGGTTCAGGGCGAGCATGGCGTCGTCGATGGTGCCCGGCGAGCAGGGGGTGAGGCCGAGGAGGTCGGTCCAGGTGAGGGGATTGCGGACGTACGCGTAGTGATTCGGTGCCGGGTCGAGGCCGAGCGGGTCGGGGCTGGCGTATCGCGCGGTGAGCGGGTCGTAGTAGCGGTGGACGTTGTAGTGCCAGCCGGTTTCGGGGTCCTCGTACTGGCCGGGGAAGCGTAACGGGGTCCCGGCGTGCCCTCCGGGTTCGTCGCGCGCGATGCCCCAGAGCGTGGTGCGTCGCCGCCAGGCGATCTCGCCGTGCTCGTCGACGAGTTCGGTCGGCGTGCCGACGAGGTCGGTGACGATGCTGTAGAAGCGTCGGTCGATCTCCTGCTGTGGGGCGTCGGCCGCGGGCGTGGTCTCGGTCTGGGCGACGGGGTGCGTGCCGTTGTAGTTCCAGCTGGTGACCGTTGGCGTGGTGCAGTTCGGGGTGGTGCTGGTCTGCTCGACGAGGGTTGCCCCGGACCAGGTGAACATTGTCTGCTCGACGACGTTTCCCGCCTCGTCCCAGCGTCGCTTGGCGGTCCGGCGCCCGAGCACGTCGTAGGTGTAGGTCCAGCGCGTGCCGTCCGGGGTGATCACGGAGCGCAGGCGGTCCTCGGCGTCCCAGTGGTAGCGCCAGGTATCGGGCTTGCGGGAGAGGCGGATCTTCTGGCGCAGTACGACGCGGCCGGCGGCGTCGTAGGTGTATCGGATGTTGCCGGCCCTGGTGACGCGTGTTCCGGTGTAGTGCCGTTCGCCGGATGCGTCGGGAAGGTCCTGGCTCGGGGGTCCCCACCGGGCGTCGGTCTGGTTGCCGAGCGGGTCGTACCGGTAGGTCTCGGACGAGTTGTCGCGCCGGGCCGTGGTGACGCGTCCGACCTGGTCGAGGTCGAAGTGCGTGGTGCCGTCGAACAGGTCGGTCTGGGCGGAGACGAAGTGGTCGGGGCGGTAGCTGTATCGCAGGCCGGCCAGGGGCTGTCCGTGGCTGGTCACCGACTTCTCGGTGAGGTGGCCCGCGAGGTCCCACTGCTGGGCTATGACCACGCCGGTGTCTAGGTGTTGGCTGAGTTCGCGGCCGGCCGGGTCGTAGGCGAAGGCCAGGGTGCGTCCGGCGACCTGGAGCGCGGTGCGACGGCCGGCGGCGTCGTAGCTCTGGGCGCTGGTGAGCCCGGACGGTGTGACGCGGGAGACCTGGCGGCCCGCGGCGTCGTACGCGTAGGAGACCGCGCGCCCGTCGCAGGCCTCGGACAGCAGCCGTCCGACGGCGTCGTAGGTGAAGGAGACCTCCGCGCCCTCCTCCACGGCGCGCAGGAGACGGCCGGTCGCGTCGTGCTCGAAGCGAGCTGTCGCACCGTCGGCGGTCTTCTCCGTGGTCAGGCCGAGGGCGTCGCGCGTGTAGGTCACCGTCTGACCCGCGGCGTTGGTGCGCTGAACCAGCCCGCCGGCGGCGTCGTACACGTAGCTGACGCGTCGGCCGTCGAAGTCCTCCTCGGCGAGGACCCGGCCCGCAGCGTCCAGTTCGTAGGTCCAGGTGAGCTCGCTCGGGCCGACGACCTTGGTCAGCCGCAGCTCGGTGTCGTGGATGAACGCGTGACGGGCGCCGTCCGGGTCGGTTCGCGCGCTGAGTTGGTCGAAGACGTACTCGAACCTCGTGACGTCGCTGTTCTCGTTGACGTGCGTGAGGCAGTTGCCCTCGCCGTCCCACGTCCAGGCCTGGACGCCTCCTTGTGGATCGATCCGGTGCATCGGCTTGCCTTCGAGCGTCCATGAGAAACGTGTGACGGCGCCGAGCGGATCGATGGCCCTGGCGACGCGCCCGAAGGCGTCGTGCTCGAAGCGGTACTCCTCGCCGGTCGGCCTCGTGATGGACACCGGGCGCCCTGCCGGGTCGCAGACGAACCGCGTGACATTGCCCAACGGGTCGGTGATCGCGGTGAGATGACCACGCTCGTCGTACTCGTACCGCGTCTCGGCCCCGAGCGGATCGATCAACGCCGACCGGTTGCCCACCGCGTCGTAACTCTGTCGCCACGTCTGGCCCGCCGGATCGGTGATCGTGATGGGCAGGCCACGCTGGTCGTGCGAGTAGGCGACGCGGACCCCGTCCGGCCGGGTCACGGCGACGAGACGACCGGCGGCGTCGTAGTCGTACCGCGTGGTGCGTCCCAGCGGATCGGTGGTCGACAGCACCCGGTCGTAACGGTCCCACTCCCGGCGTGCGGTGTGTCCCAGTGGGTCCGTCTCGGCGACCAGCTGGTAGCAGTCGTTGAACTGGAAGACGGAGGTGTGACCCAGCGAGTCCGTGAAGGTCGTGCGGTAGTTCTCCCCGTCGTAGCGAATGGTGCTGGAGAGGTAGCCGTCCATGCCCTCGGTGGCGACACAGCGTCCGGCGTCGTCGTACGTGTAGCGGTACCAGACCCCGTTGCGGTCCTGCCACCCGGTGATGCGACGCCGCGCGTCATAGGAGAGCCGAAGCGGCGCCTCCGAGGAGTTGTGGATCTCGGAGAGGTTGCCGCGTTCGTCGTAGGCATACCGCAGCAGGGTGGGCTGGTCAGGTGCGCTGAGCAGCCGGAGCTCGCGTATTCGGCCGTCGGCGGTGCTCACTCCCACGTGGTAGCCGCCATCATGGACGACAGCGGAGGGCAGGCCGTCCTCGTCGTACTCCACCCGAACGCGGTTGCCGTTGCGGTCGGTGACAGCGGTGAGCGGCAACTCCGCCGCGGACCGACCGGCCACGGGCGCGAAGTGCAGCGTGAGCCCGCTCTCTCCCCGCCGCAGGGTCATGGGCGTGCCGGGCTCGCCGCTCCACAGCAGCTGCCAGCGGGGGCCCTCGACCGGGAACACTGGCTCATGAGGGATCGGACGAGGAAAGTCCAGCAGCGAGCCGTCGTCGCCGTGGAACACGACGCCGTGCTCCTCGAGAACCAGGCGCTGGTCGAGGGTGGACGCCCAGGACGGACCGAAGAGGCTTCCGCTGCGCACCGAGGTCCGGTGATGGCGTTCCAACACCAACGGAAGAACACCGGGAAACTGGACGTCCGTGGCCGACATCACCATCTCGCCCGTGGCCATGTCGATCGGGTCGGTGCGGCAGAACAGCCGACGGATGCTGCGGCTGAACGCCCGGAAGCTCTGCCCGAGCCCTGCAACGCCGCGGGCCATCCCGCGCAGCCCGGTGCGGCCCAGGGAGGCCACCCCAGCGGCCAGACCGCCGAGCGTCGTGATGCCCTTGCCACCCGGTATGCAGTCCAGCGCCGCGAAGGCCACGTCCCACAACGTCGCCTGGCCGTTGGCGTATCGATAGAGGGTGTCGGCGAGGACGACGAGCGCGGCGGCGAGGACGACCCAGGCCAACGGGCCGCCGATGACCATGACAACGATGCCGAGGACGGCGACGACGACCTTGCATACCTCGACGATGGTGTCCCAGTTCTCCGACACCCAGTTGATGGCGTCTTCCCACCACCGCCGGTTCTGGATGCCGGCATCCGAGGCGGCGTCGATGTCGCGGGCGCACGCGCGGGCCGCGTCCTCCCGCATCTCCTTCGCCTGCTGGGCCAGCCCTCGCGCGGCGGACAGGCGCTCCTCGGCATCGTCGACACGGGACTGGGCCGAAGCCGCGGCCTCGTCGGCCGCGGTGCGGTCCCGCGTCGCAGCCCGAACCTCTGCCTCCGAGGGCGGCTCAACGCCCTCCCGCTCGCCCGCCTCCTCGAGCCGCCGCGCTTCGTCGCCGGCCCGGGACACCCAGTCCTGCGCCTCCGATAACGCCCCCTGCGCACTGGAGAGATCAGCCTGCGCGGCGATCGCCCGGTCCAGCGCTCGATCGGCCATCCCCTGAGCGGCTTCCAGCTTCGGCCAGTAGACGTGTAACGCCTGGGCCGCCATGTCGTAGGAGGTCTGGAGCTTCTCCAGGTTCCACGGCACGCCGTCGAACTCCGACTGGAACGCCTCGGCCGATCGTCCGGCCCACTCCAGCATCGCCCGGTCCTCGGCCATCCCCCGGATCCGGCCCAGGGCCTCACCGACATCGTCCGCGAACGTCTGCAACTCGTCCGCGAGCTCCCGCACCTCGTCCGGGTAGCCAGGCGTCGGATCCGAGTCCATATCGACCGGACTCCAGTCAGACGGCCGTGCCATGAGCGACATCCCCCCGTAGTGAACAAGCGACGTACAGTTGCCCGACAACACCGTAAGGAACCAGGCCGTCACTGATCAACGATTTGTTTGAACCACCGTTTGATAGCGGCATGCCGTGGCTGCTTCGATCGCCATTGGCAACGTGTGCGGGCCCGCAGCACGAACCCCGGAGAACAGCGCCGCAGGCGCGGGGAGCAGCCGTCGAGTTCGTCGTCCGGCCACATCCCGTCGGGAACAGCCCCGCAGGCGCGGGGAGCAGACCCAGGCCGGCGTCAGCCGCATGCCCGACCCGGGAACAGCCCCGCCGGCGCGGGGAGCAGAGTTCGTGACCTGCGGCTTTATCTGGGGGGAGACGTGGTTTTACTTACTTCTTGAGATTCGGGCATAAGGTTTGTTGCGGGCATTCGTTTGCCGGGTGGTCATTGGCGGGTGAGTTGGTTCCTGTGTCGTTGCCTTCTCCGGGCTCCTGCGTAACCTACCGAGTTTTCTCAGCGAGAGGCATTGGGCTGGTAGGGGGAGGTGAGGCGTCGCTGACCGTGCGAGGAAGGGGCTCGATGGCAACGGCTTAGCGGGTTGCCGTAGACGGTTGGAGGGGGTGGCGTCTCGTTGTTGGGGCGGCTCGGGCAAGTGTGGTGCCTGCCCGCTCGGGCAACGGCTCTCGCTGATCTGGTGCGGGCCGGCGCGACGCGGGGCTCCGGTGGATCGGCCTTCGGTGCCCGCTGAGTGAGATTCTCGTAGAGCCCGTCCGCGGCGGCGTGATGTCGGTCAGGATGAGGCGGTGACCACCACCCCGGACCTCTGGCACCAGTACGGCCGCGCCCGTGCCGCCACCGACCGCGCCGTCCCCGAGGCGTTCTACTGGGACTGGGGCCAAGAGGGCGAACCTGGTGCCGAGGTCCTGGGCGACCTGACCGGCCTACGGGTCGCCGACCTGGGCGCCGGAGCCGGACGGCATGCCGCCCACCTGGCGGCCCGTCACCGTCCTGAGCGCGTGGACGCGATCGACGCCTCGGCCGCGCAACACGCCATCGCCACGGACCTCTACGGCCACCTCGCCCCACGGCTCCGACTCGTTCACGCGGACGTCGTGCCCCACCTGCGCTCGGCCCCGAACGGCTACGACGTGCTGTACAGCGCCTTCGGCGCCCTCGACTTCACCGACCCACGTGACCTGTTGCCAGCGGCGGCCGTCGCCCTGCGACCGGGGGGCCGGCTGGTCTTCGCGACCCTTGCCCACTACCTGGGTGGCGAGCCCGCCGAGGCAGACGTCACCAATGCCGACATCCTCGCCAAGCGCCCCGACGGGCAGCCCACCACCATGCGCCGCTGGGTGTTGCAGGAGCAGGTGTGGACGGGGCTCCTCGTCGAGGCCGGTCTGATCGACATCGCCGTCGACCTGCTCCCCGCCCTCAGTGAAAGGGCGCGGACTGCCGGCACCCTGCTCGTCGCCGCCTCCCGTCCAACTGATGTGACACGGAAGTGAAGAAGGGCAGGCTCCAACGCGGTTCAGGGCGGCAGCTGCGTGCGCCACCGCGGGCCTTCGCCTTTCAACGCCCCTCTTGTGATGGCCACCATTTCGGCACATCTCCGGCTGTGTGACGAGGGGGCGACGTGCTTCTTCGCGTGACGCCCCGCGGCGTCGCCTTCTGGCCCGCCATCGGTCGTGAGGCATCTCCGGCCACTCCTGTGCGGTCTTGACCGCCTCTGAACTCTTGTGAATAGTGTGTGACTGATCGTGTCCGGTCGGCATTTCTGTGGGGGGAATGTGGTCATGGTGTCGTCTCGATTAGGGCGTGGAGCGCTCATCTCGGCGGTCGTCGTCGCACTGCTGATGAGTGCTCCGGCCACCGCCCTGGCCGCTCCTCGGTCGGCGGAGGTGGCCGACGTTCCGCTCACCGCTGCGAACCGCGCCTTGGCGGAGGCGGAGGAGAGCGGGGAGATGGTCGAACTGACCACGGAACGTACGGAGTACTCCACCACGTACGCGAATCCGGACGGTTCCACCTTCACCCTGGACCTCGCGACGGCGCCGGTCCGCGTCGCCGGCTCGGACGGCTCCTGGACGGAGCCTGATGCCACGCTCGTCGCCCACCCGGACGGTACGGTCGGGCCGCGTGCCGCGGTCGCGGACCTGGCCTTCTCTGGCGGAGGCGCTGACGGACCGATGGTGAGCATTGGCGAGGGCGGGCGTTCCCTGGCAATCGGTTGGCCGGCCGGCCTGCCGCCGTTGCCTGAGCCCGACCTGTCCGGCGCCACAGCTCGGTACGCGGATGTCCTTCCCGATGTCGACCTGCTGCTGACCGCCGACCTTGAGGGTTTCGACCAGGTGCTCGTCGTCAGGACCCCGGAAGCAGCCGCCAACCCCCTTTTACGTGAACTGGAGTTCGATGTCGGTGCGCAGGGGCTCGCTGTTCGCGAGTCGGCCGCTGGCGCCCTCACCGCTGTTGACCCGGACGGCAATGCGGTCCTGCAAGCGCCTCCCGCCCATATGTGGGACTCCGCCGGCGGAGACCAGGCCACTGTGCCGACCGTCGCCGCGCCGAACGAGCCGACTGCGGCGAACGAGTCCGGCGACGCCGCCGCCGACCGGACGCAACAGCCCGCGCCCGGGGACACCATCGCCGACCTCGATGTGACCGTCGACGACGGCACGCTGCGTCTGATCCCCGACTCCGGGATGTTGACCGGCACCCCCGACGAGGCGTTCCCGCTCTACATCGATCCCTCCTGGGGCATCGATTCCTCCCGTCGCACCCTGCTGCGCTCGGACGGCTACGAGAGCTACGGCTGGGACAACGGTGATGACAACGAGGGCAAGGGCACCGGTGAGTGTGGCACCTGGTCCGGCTACTACTGCGGCTCGGGCTACCGGCAGCGTCTGTACTTCCAGTTCGCCCCGAACGACCTGGCGGGCAAGAACATACTTCAGGCCACCTTCCGCGCCACTCAGTCGTGGTCGTTCGTGTGTGACCCCCGTACGGTTGACCTGGTTCGCACCAATGGCTTCTCCGCCAGCACCAGTTGGCCGGGCCCTTCACGTCTGGGCACGATGGCGAGCCGCAATGTGAACCATGGCCGCGGCTCCGCATGTTCTCCCTCGTCGCCCGCCGCACCGGTGGAGTTCACCTCGAACACGCTGACCTCGACCGTCAGATCCTTTGCCGAGGGCGGCTTCTCCTCGCTCAGTCTGATGCTCCAGGCCCGTAGCGAGTCCGACACCAGCTACTGGAAGCGGTTCCGCAACAACGCGGTCCTCTCTGTCACGTACGTCGCTCTCCCCGCGAAGCCGACCAACGTCGGTGTCGTCTCCGGCAACGGCATCGTCTGTGACCACAGTTCCTCCGACCCTCTGATCGTCTCCGACCCCACCCCCGCCCTGACGGCTACCGTGCGGGAGGTGACCGGCGGCCGGCTCGCGCTCACCGGCCGGGCCGTCTTCGATGTGGACAGGCGCAACGCCGACGGGTCCTGGAGCAACACCATCGCCACCCATCCGGAACGGCCGTCGTCCGGCTACGTGGGACACAACACGCGTATGACGATCGACTGGCCGGTCACCCTCGCCGAGGACACCCTCTATCGGTATCGCGCGTACAACCGGTCCTACTGGGTGTGGGACGGCACCACCCACTTCCGCTCCGGCCCCAACACCCAGGACTCGCCCGGCTGGTGCTACTTCAAGGTCGACAGATCGGCGCCACTGGCCCCCGGAATCGATGTCGCCGGCCCCTATGACGAGTGCCTGCCCAACGACTGCCCGGCGGGCGGCGGGCCCGGCACCCGAGCCGCCCTGACGTTCTCCCGGGCGGCGGGAGACGATCCCATCAACGCTGTCCAGTACCGCCTGAACGGTGAGACGACGTGGCGCAACGCCACCGCCAGCGGCGGCAACTGGACCGCCTCCATCACCCCGCAGTCCTCGGGCACCCGCCGTGTGTACGCCCGTGCTCGGGACGAGGTGGGGCGTTGGGGCGCGCAGGGTGTCTTCGACTTCCTGGTCGCTCGGGGCGAAGGGCCCGTCGGACGTTGGCACCTCGCCGAAGCCTCGGGCACGGCCGCGGATTCCGCGGGCTCCGGCCACTCCGCCACCCTGTACGGCGACGCGATCCGCGACGACCGCGGCCGACGCGGCGTGATCACCCGCGATGCCACCGGCGCCCCGCTGGCCGAGCCTCAGCTCGATCGTGGTCTGGCCCTCGACGGCGCCGGCGACTACGCCCGTACCTCAGGGCCGGTGCTGGAGACCCGTGCCGCCTACACCCTCTCCGCCTGGGTCTGGCTCGACGAGACGGCCGACGAGACCGGCATCGTCCTGTCCCAGGACGGCCAGAACTACAGCCCCTTCATCGTCGCGCACGACCGGGGACGATGGCTCTTCGGGATCAAGGAACAGGACGCGGCCACCGGCCAGGCGTATTTCGGCCGCGTCGCACCAGCTCAGGCCGGTGTCTGGACTCATCTCGCGGGCACCTATGACCCAGCCACCCAGGAGCTGTACTTCTACGTCAACGGCCGCCTCGCCGGTGCCGTCACGCTGACCACCGGCTCCTGGAGTGCCACCGGCCCGCTCCAGATCGGCCGCTACCAGTGGGCCGGCATCTACCAGCACTACTTCAGGGGAGTCATCGACGAGGTCGCCGTGTGGCAACGGGTCCTCACAGCCGAGGAAATCGCCCAGGAGGCCCGACTGCTCACCTCCGAGGGCTACGCCGGTGCTGAACTCGTCGCCGCCTGGGACCCGTCCATGGCGGCCGACGGCACCGTTCTGTCGGACGGGGGAACCGGCTACGACCGTGACCTGAGTCTGCAGGGCGGAGCGATGCTCGAGGACGACGCGCTCGTTCTCGACGGCACCACCGGAGCGGGCGGCACCCCCGGGCCGATCGTGGACGACACCGGTTCGTTCACCGTGACCGCCGTCGCCGAACCAGACGGTGCCGCACTGGCCGACCGCCCCGCTGGCTACGTCGCCCAGGTCGCCGGCCAGCGCACAGCCGACGGCTCCGCCTGGGGCCTGTGGTTCGAACTGACAGGGACGACCCAGGTGATCGACGACAACGGCGACCTGCGCACCGTCCCCGTCGGTCTGTGGCACTTCGGGCGGCTCGCCGCCAACGGCGAATTCACCTCCGTCCACTCCGACCAGCCCGCCCCCGTGGAGGGCGATGTACGGCTGACCGGCGTCCACAACGCGCAGGACGGAACCATCAGCCTCACTCTCGGCGAGATCACCGCCGGTGATCCGCTGGCCTTCACCGCGGTGGCCGGATCCGGCGACTTCGCCGTGGGCCGTGGCGTCACCAGCGGCTCCTGGGAGCACTACCTGCCCGGCCGCGTCACCGACGTCCGCGTCTGGTCGGGCGCCATGGCCAGCCCACAGCAGATCGCCGACACGGCCGCCACCTGAGGCCCCTCGCCCGCTCACGCCACGCACACCACTCCTTCCTGGGGACGGATCCCATGCGGACAGGTAAAGGCAGCACGCGCCGGCGGTACGGTCACCGGCCGTTGATCACTCTGCTCTCGTTGGCTCTGCTGGTGCCGGTGGGTCCGCTGGGCCTGGTTCCGGCCGCCCGGGCGGCCGAAGGCGACGGCCTCGGACGGCCTGACGTGCCCGAGACCCGGGCCAGCGAGGTCCACGATGTCACCGGTCTCGGCACACCCGACCAGCGGGAGTTGGTCGCGGACTCCCGCGCCGAGAACATCGCCCAGGCCGAAGCCGCCGAGGAGGCCCAGCAGGCGGCGGGTTGGCCCGCCGGCGGCACGGCAGGCGTCGATGAGGACCTTGCCGACGTCGGTGGCCTGCCTGTGTCGCTGGACGTCGCCGAGGCCCAGGACGCCGAGCCACGGATCACCGTGCACGGCCAGGACGCCGCGCGTGCCACCGGAATCACCGGCGTCCTGCTGTCGGTCGACCCCGGAGCGTCAGCGCCGGCCCGACTCAGGCTCGACTACCGTGACTTCGCCGGCACGGTGGGGGGCGGTTGGGCGGCCCGGCTCGGCCTCGTCGCTCTGCCGGCCTGCGCCCTGACCACCCCCGACCAGCCGGAGTGCCGGGAGCGGACGCCGCTCGCGGCCGACAACGACCGCCAGGAGGGGCTGCTCACCGCCGATATCGAAGCGACCGGCGCCACCGAGCCGTTACTGCTCGCGGTGACCGCCAGTGCGCCCGGCGTGTCGGACACGGGTGAGGGCGACTACTCGGCCACCCCGCTGGCGGAGTCCTCCTCCTGGGAGGCAGGCGGTAGTTCCGGTGCCTTCACCTGGTCCTACGAGCTGACACCGCCCCCGGTCGCTGCCGGCCCGGTGCCTGCCCTCTCTCTCGACTACGACTCGGGCTCCGTCGACGGCCGCACGGCGACCACGAACAACCAGGGCGGCCTGGTCGGAGAAGGATTCAGCCTCACCGAGTCCTACATCGAGCGCAGCTACTCCGGTTGCGACGAGGACGGTCACGACGATGTCTACGATCGTTGCTGGAACTACGACAACGCACAACTGGTTCTCAACGGTTCGGCGACCCGCCTGGTCAAGGACGACGAGACCGGGCGCTGGCGCCTGGAGAACGACGACGCCTCGAGCGTGACCCGCACCACAGGCGCCGCCAACGGCGACGACAACGGTGAGTACTGGACGGTCGTCACCGGTGACGGCACCAAGTACGTCTTCGGTCAGAACGAACTCCCCGGCGCCGGGGCCGACCAGCGCACCAACTCGGTCTGGACTGCGCCTGTCTTCGGCGACGACTCCGGCGAACCCGGCTACGACCGGGGGAACAGGTTCGCCGATCGCGCCGTCACCCAGGCATGGCGGTGGAACCTCGACTACGTCGAGGACACCCACGGCAACGTCATGACGTACTGGTATGTCAAGGAAACCAACCACTACAACAAGAACGACGCGGAGACCGCCAACGCCGCTTACACACGCGGCGGTTACCTGTCCCGGATCGAGTACGGCCAACGCGTTGGCGCTCTCTTCTCCCGCGACGCCGAAGCCGAGGTGCGGTTCACCTACACCGAGCGCTGCACCGAGGGGGACTGCGAGGAACTCACCGAGGACACCTCCGACCACTGGCCCGACGTGCCCTACGACGCCCTGTGCGGCGACGGAGACGAGGACTGCACAGCCCGCGGTCCGACGTTCTTCTCCCGCAAACGGCTGACCGGCATCAGCACGCACAGCTGGAACGCCGCGAACGGCGCCTACGATCCGGTGGACTCCTGGTCACTCGTCCAGGACTTCCTCGATCCGGGCGACATCGGCGACACCACCGACAACGTCCTCGTCCTCACCTCCGTCACCCACACCGGCCGTGCCGGCGACGCCATCGCCCTGAGCCCGGTCAGGTTCACTTACCACATGCGGCCCAACCGGGTGGACGCCGTGGACGACATCCTTCCGATCACCCGTCCCCGGCTGAACACGATCACCTCCGAGACCGGCGGGATCACCACCGTCACCTACTCCGAACTCGAATGCGTCCGGGCCGATCTCGCCGACGCCGCAGAGGACACCAACACCCGCAACTGCTTCCCCCAGTACTGGCACGTCAACGGCGCCCCCGAGACCACGGTCGACTGGTTCCACAAGTACCGGGTGACGGCCGTCGTCGAGGCCGACCCCAGCGGCCACAGCGAGCCCGTCGAACACCGCTACAGCTACACCGCCCCCGCCTGGGCCTACAACGACAGCCCGCTCGTGCCCCGCGACGACCGCACCTGGTCCCAGTGGCGCGGCTACGGCAGAGTCACCACCCAGACGGGCAACGACGACGCCACCCGCAGCCGGGCGACCACCGCCTACTTCCAGGGCCTCAACGGCGACCGGCGCGCCGACGGATCCACCCGCACCGCAAGGGTCACCGCCATCGCCCTGCCCGGCCTGACCATCCCCGACGTCACCGATCGCGCCGAATACGCCGGGATGCCACGGCAGAGCATCACCTACAGCGGCGACACCCCGATCTCCGCCGACATCACCGACCCCTGGTCCCGCACCACCGCGACCCAGGACGTCCCCGACGCGCGCGACATCGTCGCCCGATACGTCCGCGCCGAACGAACCACCACCCACACCTACCTGACCGCCGCGAACCGCTGGCGTTCCCGTGCCACGACCACCACGTACGACGACTACGGCATGGCGGCCACCGAAGAGGACACCGGCGACCTGGCGGTCACCGGGGACGAGACCTGCACCCGCACCTGGTACGCGCGCAATCCCGACCGCGGGATCACGGCACTCACCTCCCGCACGCGCACCGTCGGCCGTACCTGCGGCACCGCCGAGACATCCCTCGTCCTGCCCACCGGCACCACCACCCGCGGCGACGTGTTGGCCGACACCGCCACCGTCTACGACGCCCCCGACGCCACCGCCTGGACCGCGAGCCAGACCCCAACCCGCGGCCTGGCCACCTGGACCGGCCGCCCCACCGGCTACCGCTCCACAGCTTCCGGCGGCGAGCGGCACCCCACCGGCTGGCAGACCACCACCCGGGTCGCCTTCGACGCCCTGGGCCGCGAAACCTCGACCACCGACACGGCCGGCAACACCAGCACCACCACCTACGTGCCCGCGGGCGGAGGCCCCGTCACCCGCATCAGCACCCGCAACGCCCTCGGCCACACCACCCACCAGTTCTTCGACCCCCGCCGAGGCCAGCCGACCCGCGCCTTCGACGCCAACTCCAGGCTCACCGAGACGACCTACGACGCCCTGGGGCGACTCACCGCCGTCTGGCTGCCCAACCGCCTCCGCGGGGGCGGCGCGAGTGCCAGCCAAACCTTCGGCTACGACCTGAGCACCACCCGTCCCTCCGCCGTCGCCACCCGCACCCTCCGCGCCGACGGAACCACCTACGACGTCACCTACGAGATCTTCGACGCCCTGCTGCGTCCGCTGCAGACCCAGGCCCCCACCCCCACCGGCGGCCGGCTGCTCACCGACACCCGCTACAACTCCCTCGGCCAGGCCTACGAGACCTTCGCCGACATCTTCGACCCCAGTACCGAACCCCAGAGCACCTACGCCCGTGCCGAGTACGGCGAGGCACCGCGACAGGAGAACGTCGTCTTCGACGGCGCCGGCCGGGAGACCAGCCGCACCCTCCGGATCTTCGGTGCCACACGCTGGACCACGGCCACCCAGTACACCGGCGACTCCGTCGCCACCACGGCCGTCGCCGGTGGCACCGCCACCCGCACCATCACCAACGCCCGCGGGGACACGGTGGAGACCCGTCGCTACAACGGGCCGAGCCCAGCCGACCCCGCCTACGGCACCGGCCCCGGCACCGGATATGTCGCCACTGAGTTCACCCACACGCTGGACGGCAAACTGAGCACCGTGGCCGCTCCGGAAGGAGCTCGGTGGGCCTACGGATACGACCTCCACGGCCGTGAGATCACGTCAAGCGATCCCGACAAGGGCGACACGACCAAGCGCTACAACGCCCTGGACCAGTTGGTCTCGCTCACCGACGCCGACGGCGACATGCTGCTGACCGCCTACGACGCGCTGGGCCGCCCCACCGGTACCTGGCAGGACGAGATCAGCACCGCAACCCGACTCACCGGCTACACCTACGACCAACTCGCCCGTGGCCACCTCGACTCCTCGACCCGCTACACAGCCGGCCGCGCCTACACCCGGGCCATCACCGAGTACGACAGCCTCTATCGCACCACCGGCAGCGAACTGCGGCTTCCCGCCGACGATCCGCTGGTCGCCTCGGAAGCCGCGCCGCAGGTCATCCCACTCTCGTCGGCCTACCGGATCGACGGCACCCTCGGCCAGGTGCGAGAACCCGCCCTGGGCGGTCTTCCCTCCGAGATCGTCGCCTACGGCTACACCAACGGTGTCGTGACCAGGGCGACGGGTGCCACCGGATACCTCCTGGACGCCGACTACTCCGCTCTCGGTCAGATTCAGCAACTCACCCTCGGCACGGCCAACACCTCCGAGTACCGGAAGGTGTACGTGACCAACACCTACGAAGAGGGCACGGGCCGCCTGACCCGTCGGCACGTCACCGACCAGACCCACCCCTACATGCTCCAGGACCTCAACTACGCCTACGACGACGCCGGGAACGTCCGCTCCATCACCGACCCCACCACCCTCGGCGGCACGTCCGCGGCCGACAACCAGTGCTTCACCTACGACGGCCAGCGCCGGCTCACCCACGCATGGACGCCGCGCAACGGTGACTGCGCCACCGCCAACCGCACCACCGCCGCGCTGGGCGGCGCCGCCCCGTACTGGACCAGTTGGACCTACGACGACGCCGGTTCTCGCACCGCCGAGACCGAACACACCACCAGCGGCACTCGGACCACGACCTACTGCTACACCGACGCCGACCGCCCGCACGCCGCCACCGGCACCAGCCCCACCGCCGACTGCGCATCCCCCACCGCCGAGTACGCCTACGACGCCACGGGCAACACGATCAGCCGCCCCGGCCCGGCCGGCGAACAGACCCTGACCTGGAGCCTGGAGAGCCACCTCACGCAGGTCCGGGACGGCTCCACCACCACGGACTACGTCTACGACGCCGAGGGCACCCTGTTGATCCGCCGCAGCCCGAACGGAGACAGCGTCCTGTATGCCGGCGGCACGGAACTGCACGTGTCCGCCGATGGTGACACCTGGGCACAGCGCACCTACTTCGCCGGGGAGACCACACTGGCGGTCCGCAACAACGAATCCGGCCGCGAACAGCTCTTCTACCTGTCAGGCGACCACCACGGCACCCAGGGCCTCGCCGTCGGCGCCACCGACCAGGCGGTCGTCCGGCGCTTCCTGTCACCCTTCGGCACCGAACGCAACACCGGCACCACCACCGACTGGGTCGATGACAAGTCCTTCCTCGGCAAACCGACCGACACGACCACCGGCCTGACCCAGGTCGGCGCCCGCCAGTACGATCCCGCCGTCGGTCGCTTCCTCAGTGTCGACCCGATGATGGACCTCACCGACTCCGACCAACTGCACGGATACGCCTACGCCAACAACAACCCTGTGTCCTACACGGACCCCAGCGGCACGATGATCGACACCTGCTGGAACGGCGGCTACAACTGCGACTACGACGGCCGGGGAGGAATCACCAACGTCGAGAAGCAGGACAAGTCCGGCTGGGGCAACGGTGGAGGCGGTGGCCGAGGCGGCGGTGGAGGCGGTGGTGTGGAAGTGGCCGGACCCTACGCCCCTCCGCCGGCGGGGAGCGAGGATGCCAATCGCGCGCCCTGGGGCTCCGAAGACTCCACGCTGGCGGAGAGGGGGCGCTTCATGGCCGTCCAGTCCCTCATGCTCGGCTACATGGCATTCGAGGGGTACGGCAACGCCACCGCACTCCTCGACCACTGGTTCAACAACAGCGGCCAGCCGATGGAGGTGCAGGTGGAGCAGATGCTCGAAGACCTTGAGAGGTTCCGCGGGCTCGTCGACGAAGAAGTACGCGCACACGCCGGTGACGGTCGATTCGACACGGGCTGGCAGTCGACGTCCGTCGGTGAGCAGATCGACCGTGGCGGAGACGGGGGCCATCAAGTCCGGGACTGGTACTACGCATTGAACGGCTTCCAGTACCGCGTCCAGGGCGCGGTTGAAATACGGGACGGCGAGCCCGTGGGGGTGATCGTCGTCGATGTCTACAAGAGATACAACTGGGGCAATCCGGCCGGTGGTCAGCCCCGAAACGATGTCGGAGTGGGGCCGGCGAGGGTGAGCCAGAATGAATTGGCCAGCTACAACACGCTGGGTCTCGCCCAGGACTTCGATGTCATGGGGCGGCAGGTCATCGAGTGGGGCGGATAGCGGATGCGTGACAGAAGTCCATGGCGGTGGTGGGTCCTGTTGGGTGTCATCCTCGTCGGCGGCGTCCTTGTGTGGTATTGGTCTGCGGACGAGGACCACCATTTTCCGAACCAGTACGACGACGCGCCGGTGGATGTGTCGTTGGAGGAGGCGTTGTCCGATCACGGGCTCGTTCTGCCGGACAGCGCCGAGGGCGTTCGGTACACCGCCTCACAGGGACTCGACGGCTACCCGATGTCTGCGAGGTTCACCATGCCCTGCGACCGGGTGCCGGAGTTCGTTTCGGACAACGGCTATGCGGAGCTCGACTCCGATGAGGGATTCGACCCGGGTACCGTGCTTGATGCCGAGGATAGAGGGGTCCCGATCGGTGCGGACACGTCGTATTACATGCGAGAGGGCGGGGGCTACGGACTTGAGTCTTACGCCTTGGCCACCGCGGACGATGCGGATTGCACCGTCTTTCTTACGGCATGAGCGCAATGGGTGGACGCCTCACCCGAAGCGTGCGTATCGGTACACGTCAGCTTAGGCGGATAGCGGATGCGTGACAGAAGTCCATGGCGGTGGTGGGTCCTGTTGGGTGTCATCCTCGTCGGCGGCGTCCTTGTGTGGTATTGGTCTGCGGACGAGGGCCACCATTTTCCGAACCAGTACGACGACGCGCCGGTGGATGTGTCGTTGGAGGAGGCGTTGTCCGATCACGGGCTCGTTCTGCCGGACAGCGCCGAGGGCGTTCGGTACACCGCCTCACAGGGACTCGACGGCTACCCGATGTCTGCGAGGTTCGTCATCCCTTGCAGCTGGATCCCGGAGTTCGTCTCGGAGAACCGGTATGTGGAGCTCGACTCCGATGAGGAATTCGACTACGACACCGTGTTCCGTGCCGAGCGCAGAGGGGTCCCGATCAGTGCGGACACGTCGTACTACACGCGAGCGGGCGGGGAGCACCGATACGAGTCCCACGCCCTGGTTACCGCGAATGACGCGGACTGCATCGCCTTTCTCACGGCATGAGCACACATGAGCGGACGCCTCACCCGAAGCGCGCCTAACGGCTGACATTGGTGATGTGCCAAAGGCCAGTAGTGAGTGACTATCTGAGTGACAACGGGTGCGGATCGCCGTGGTCGGCCGTGGACGTCGGAGGACGGTTCGTGCAGGTCAGCGGGCTGATGTGGCCCGCCCTGCCGGGGGGTGGATTGCATGGCATGCAAGAGGTCAGGAGTTCAATTCTCCTTAGCTCCACAGGTCAGAGGCCCCCTCCCGCAAGGGAGGGGGCCTCTGCGTGACTAACGGGGTGACTAACGTCCTCGCCCCGGCGTCAGTCTCTCGTGACCGCTCTCCGGCCCCCGGTGTCTCCGGCGGGGGCCGGCCGTCGTCGGTGACGCCTACCTCCACCCGCCCGCGGCCGCATCGGACGGTCACGTCGGCCCGTGCCGCCCCCGCGTGGCGGACCGTGTTGGTGAGGGCCTCCTGAACGATCCGGTGGACGGCGAGGGAGACCGGTGCGGGGAGGGCGGTGAGGTCGCCGGACGTCTCCAGTCGGATGTCCAGCTCCGCCGACCGCATCCGGTCAACGAGCGCCGCGACGTCGGGGACTCCGGCCGCGGGATCTTCCGGGGCCCCCGGCGCGCGAGGCACGTGGACGAGCGCGCGGGACCCGGACCGGGCTGATGAGATCTCTGAAATTCCCCACCCGTGATTGGCCCGTTCCCCAGCCACGACATGGCGGAGGTCGACGAGGCGGGTTCGCCCGGCCTTTGAGGATCCGCTGTCCCATCGCGAAGCGTCGCGGTGATGGTCCGTCGTTCGGCTGTCGGTGGGGGTGCCTAGGGTGCGGGTATGAAGAGTTGGATCGACAGTCGGCTCGGGGAGTCGTATCGGGGCCACGAGGTGAATCTTGTCTTCGTCCGCGGGCTGCCCGCCGATGCCCTCGCCAAAGGGCTCGACGGGTTGCGGCGTCGGCGTCACGTGCTGGAGACGGGGTCGGCCAGCGGGTGGGTCTGGGCAGTGCACGACACTTTCGCCCCGGAGATCAACGACTACGACCCGGTGGATTATCGGCCGCTGTGCGAGGGGAAGGCCGAGGCGGTGGTGTTCGTGCTGGAGCCATGCAGCGCCAAGGCGCACTCGCCCGACTTCACCTATTACTCGGACGGCCGGTGCGTGCTGCACTTCAGTTTCGAGGACCTGGGCCAGCGAGTGGGGGACAACCCGGACTACCTGTCGGCCGAGCTGCTGGACGCGGGGCTGATAGGCCCGGACGCGTACTGCGAGCAGGAAGACGAAGACGGGCATGACTGCTTCGACCATCGCTATGACGACGACGACCGCTTGGTGAGCGCGATAGCGGCCGCCTTCGGCCTGCCGTCGCCGCCGCTGGCTGCGGAGGTGGTGGGGTGAGCTGGCTGCCTCCGGACACGTTCGCCACGTTCTGCCGGGGCATGGATGCCAGCCTGCTGCAGCGGCTTCTGACGGATTCGGGGCGACCGGCACAGGCCGTGGGTGAGGATGGCGGCTGGGGGTGGGTGCTGCAGGACGCCTATGCGGCGCCGTACGGGCAGGGCGCGGAGGAGTTGGCCAGGGACATCACGGGCTACCGCTTCGTGGAACTGGCCGGAGTCAGGGCGGAGACCGTGTTCCTGGCGTCCACACCGGCGTGTGAGTGTTCACATGGCCAGAGCTACGTGGTCCCGCACTGCCCGCAGCATCCCTTCCAGTTTGCCTACCACCGCAGCGGCTTCGAGCAGCTCTACCTCAACCTGGGCGCCCGCAGGGAGTCGCGGCGGGGCGGTGCGATGGCAGACCATTTGCTCCCGGAGTTCCTGGCGGCGGGCCTGGTGGGCAGGGATACATCGCGCTATGCGACGGAGCCGGGCTTCAACGAGGACGGCGCGGTAGCGGTGGGGATCCTCGCGCGCCACTTCGGCCTTCCAACGCCGCCGTTGTGGACGGGTGCGTAACGAACGTTCGGCCCTGCCACCGCCTCGGATGAGGCGGGACGCGGCGGCATGCGAGGTCTCGGTCACCCCCCGAGGCATGCGAGATCAGGGCATTGGCTGATCCCACAACCAAGGGGGGACATCGAGCAGTACGGCCGATTCCAAGGAGCCTCAACCGGGCTGAACCTCGTCCGGTTGGCACCTCTCGCAGGAGCGGTGAGGACGCGAGCCGGTGCCGCGTCGTTGTTGTCGCCGGGCTGACCTGCACCAAGTCGGTACCTCTCGTGGCTTCGTGCATGTCCAGGAGCGTCTGATGACTGTTGCGTGCCGGTGTGTCGATGAGAGACGACGGCGCTGTGGGGTGAAGGGCGGTGGGGCGGTCTGCCGTGTCGTTGCCCGCGCGGGGCGCGTACCGTTTTCGCATGGTGAGTGACAGGCGATCCGTCCGCCGCGCTGAACTCCGCGATTTCCTCCGCACCCGTCGGGCTCGGCTCGCCCCCGTGGATGTGGGCCTTCCCTCGGCCGGACGGCGCCGTACCCCGGGGTTGCGGCGGGAAGAGGTCGCGATGCTGGCCGGTGTCGGCGTGTCCTGGTACACGTGGCTGGAACAGGGCCGCGACATCAATGTCTCCCCCGATGTGCTGGACGCCATCGGCCGGGCGCTGCGCCTGGACGGGCTCGAGCGTGAGTACCTGTACCGGTTGGCTGGGCTCAACCCACCGTCGGCGGGTACGGCCGACGCCGCGGCCACCGCCGAGTTGCGGCGGCTGATCGACGCCTGGACGCCGCGGCCGGCCCTGCTGCTGGACCGGTACTGGAACATCGTGGCGCGTAACGAGGCCGCGTCGGCGGTGTTCGGCTACGACGATGCCGATCACAACTGCCTGGTGTCGTTCTTCACCAGCCCCCGCTACCGGTCCATGAACGAGCAGTGGTCGTCGGTCGCCCCGGGGGTGGTCGCCACCTTCCGCGCCGAGGCGGCCCGGCACCCCGGCGACGCCGGTTTCCGCCGCGTCGTCGTCGAGCTCAGGGAGGCAAGCCGTGATTTCGAGGGGCTGTGGGCGCGGCACGATGTGGCCGCGGTGAACCAGGCGGTGAAGGTCGTGCGGCACCCGGACGCGGGAGCACTGGCCTTCGACACCTCGGTCCTTTCCCTGCCTCACCGGCCCGGCCTTCGCGTGGAGTTGCACAACCCGCGGCCCGGCACCGGCACCGGTTCCAGGCTGGCCCGTCTTTCGGGCTGACGGCAGGGTGGTGGTGCCAGTCCCCGGTTGAGTGGACACTGTTAAGCCCTCCTGGCCGGCCGCATGCTGACATCCATGACGACCACCAGCACCTCCCGATTCGAGAACAAGATCGCGCTCATCACCGGCGGCACCAGCGGCATGGGCCTGGCCACCGCCCGCCGCCTGCTGTCCGAGGGCGCCCGGTTGATCATCACCGGCCGCGACGCGGCCAGACTGGACGCCGCGGTCAAGCAACTCGACGGTGGCGACCGGGTCCTGACGGTGCGGGCCGACGCCTCGCGGGTCGCTGACACGCGGGCCCTCGCGGACGAGGTCCGGGCGCGCCATGGCCGGCTCGACGTCGTCTTCGCCAACGCCGGCGTCGCGACGTTCCAGCCCACCGTCGAACTCACCGAGGCTGAGTTCGACCGCGTAGTCGGCAGCAACCTCAAAGGCGTACTCTTCACGATCCAGCAGACCATCCCGCTGCTCGCCGACGACGCCGCCATCGTGATCAACGCCTCGTGGACCGCGCACCGGGGCCTTCCCGGTGCCGCCCTGTACTCGGCGACCAAGGCCGCGGTCCACAGCCTGGCCCGCACGCTCGCCGCCGAGCTCGGCCCTCGGGGCATACGGGTCAACTCGGTGAGCCCCGGCTACATCGACACCGCGATGTACCGGGCGGCGGTCCCGCCGGCGGAGGAGGCCGCGGTCGCCGCCCGGATCCTCGCGGGTCGGGCCGGCACCGCCGACGAGGTCGCCGGCACGGTCGCGTTCCTCGCGTCCAACGAAGCCGCCTACATCAACGGCCAGGACCTGGTCATCGACGGCGGCCTGGTCGCCACGGCCCCATGACCACCTGAGTGACCACTGTCCCCCCGGCATCTCCTGACCCGGCCGGGGCCCCACCGGATCCAGGAGCGGTGCTCGCCTCCAGCCACCGCGCCGACATGCCACGTCGGTGGCCTCGCCAGACCGCGGCGTGCAGCCCGACCCACACCACCTGCGGCGAGGCCAGGCTCTTTCACCGGGAACACACCGGTCCTGTCCCAACAAGCCCCCTACTGCCGCCATAACCCGTGAACATCTGCCGTCACGACTCATGGGGAAAGCCCTCCTCGCAGGGGCGATGAGGACGACTCGCGGTCGGACGTCACACGGCCCGCGGTGTGTGGTCAACGACGTCGTCATCATCCACCGTGATCTCCTCGCTCCCTGGCTGAACAGCTGACTCCCGGTGGACGGGCCCGCATCCGACGGTCGGCCGGGGCAGGGCGCGGCTGGAGTCCGGACTGCTCACCGTCTCGGAAGGCGCCCGGGGCGGTGAGATGTCGACGTCACCGGGAACGGCAGCGCTTGAGACCCTGTCGCGCGCGGACCGCCGTCGGCGTGCCGGGGCAGGAGAGTGGGCAGATGCCTGGGGTGGACGGGGCCTTGGAGCGGGCCGGTAGGGATGAGGCCGTGACGCGGGAGTGGCTACGTGGGCTGGCGGCCAACCCCGCCCTGCCGGGAGCGGTGCTGCGGCGGCTGCTGGAGTTCGAGGAACTCCCCACGCATCGGTCGTGGCTGGCCTGGCGAAGGCTGGATGCCGAGGCGACCGCCATCGCGGTGGCGTCCCCGTGGACGCAGCACCGGCTGACGGTCGCGGAGAACGAGACCGCGGATGTCGATGAGCTGGGGCGGCTCGCGTACGACGTGGAGCCCCGGGTGCGGTTCGCGTACGCCGTCCTGCTCGTCGAATTCGGGCGCCGGATCCCGGCGGGGGTGCTGGAGGCGCTGGCCCGGGACACCGAACCGAAGGTCAGGCGGACGGTCAGTGGCTACCGGATGCTGGCTCCCGAGGTACAGGACGGGCTTGTCGCGGACGAGGACCCCGACGTACGCGCCGGGGTGCTGAGCAGGGAGGTGTGGGAGCGGCTCGCGGTGCCGGTTCGGCAGCGGCTGCTCGACGATCCTTCTCCGGCGGTCCGCGAGAAGGTCGCCGAGTTGTGCCGCGTCCGGGAGCAGCCGCGGGTGCTGACGGTCGAGGAGCGAGTGGCACACGAGAACTCGGCCGTCCGCTGGGCCGCCGCCGGTGATCCCGAGGTGCCGCTGCCTCGTGCCCTGCGACTCTCCGACGACCCCGACAACGCGGTCCGGCTCGCCCTTTCGATGCGGGCGGACCTCACCGAGGAACAGCGCGCGTCCATCCGGTACGAGGTGACGGAATCGGAGGGGTTTCCACAGCCGCACTGGCTGAAGGAGGCGGCAGCGGACCCCGAGACGGCGCGGCGCGTCGCCGCCTCCGCGCACGTGGGGCTGCGGCGTGCGCTTGCCCGGCAGCGGCATCTGCCGGACGACGTGGTGACTCGGTTGGCCGCTGACGAGGATCAGACAGTGCGCCGCTACCTGTGCAACTGTGCGAACGCGCCGCACGAACTGCTGGTGGAGATGTACGCCACAGCAGACGACCGAGGCTGGTCAGTCCTGAGGTCGCACCCCCACTTCGCCCGGTCCGGTCTGGCCAGGTTCGCCGACGACCCCAACCCCCGGCTGCGTCGCGCCGCGCTGGACGACCCGGAAGCAGGCCCGGAGCTGCCGCTGCGGTTGGCCGACGACCCCGACGTGGGGGACTGGGCGGTGCGGGATCCGAGGCTCCCCCTCGGTGAGCTGCTGCGACGGCTCACGCTGCCGCACTGCGCGTGCGCCGCCGCGGCCAATCCGGCTTTGCCGCCCACCGTGATGCATCAGCTGGTCGACCTCGCGCGAACTCGGTGACCCGGCACCCATATCGGTCGTGGGGTGTCGGGATCGAGCCTGATGCCGCCGCCCCACGAGGCGTCGGAGCAGGAGGTCCGAGGTGACGTAGGGCACGGACGGACGCCGTGTGGAGCTGGTATACCTCCCTTCCCGGGCGATCGGGCCCAGTTGAGTACGAGACCCACGTCCGTCGTGGCCGCCGATCCGTGAGGAGCAGCCCGGTGCCTGAGACCAGCGTCCTCGCGCTGCTGTCCGACGGCGGCCACGACCACCTCTCGGCCGCGCGGGAGTCGATCGAGTCGCGGCGGCTCCCGTCCGGGTGGCCGTCGCAGTGGGTGGTCCCGGAGGACGGCACGAACGGGCGGCTTCGCTGGACACGCGAGGAAGCTCCGATCAAGGACGGCCCGTTCGCGCCCGGACTCCGGTCCTGGCGCTGGACGCGGCTGATCTCTTCGCGGACGAGCACGCGCCGGCTCGCGGGACGGGGGCCGGCTGTCGCCGACGCCTCAGGGGCTGGTGAACTCCTGGTCGTGGGCTCGACGAAGACCGGTACCCGTCCCCGTGGCCTGCCCTCCCGGCTGCCGAAGCCGTGGGGCTCCCGGGGGCGCACGCCCCCAGTCGACCAGGACCAGCACGACCACATCGGATGGATATGGGGGACGGCGCATGCCGAAGGCTCTCTTGGTGTCCCACCGCCTGGGTGGGTTCGACGGTGTCAGCGTCGCGGCCGAGAAATGGCACACCGTTCTCGCCCACCTCGGGTTCGACGTCGTCCGGGTGGCGAGCCACTATGTTCACCGGGAGCCAGGGGACGTGCTCATCACGGGCATGTGGGCGGACCTGCCGGGGCGCCCCTGTCCGCCGCTGGACGAACGTGCCGTGCGGGAACTCGTGCGCCAGGCCGACCTGGTCGTACTCGACAATCTCGGAACGCTGCCGTCCGCGCCCGAAGCCGCTCTGGGGTGGCAGGACGTCCTGCTGCGGGAGAAAGTGCCGACGATTGTCAGGCACCATGACCCCGGTTGGCAGATAGTGTCCGGGCTCTGGGGGCCACATGATCCCTCGTCCGGACTCCCGATCCACCACCCGAGAATGCTGCACGTCACCATCAACAGGATCACCGAACGGGAATTCGCCGACCGTTACCCGGAGTTGCCGGAACGGCACGCCCTGGTGACGGCGTACAACACGGTGGACCGTCGAGAGTTGGTGGGCGGCGACAGGTCGGGTACCAGGCGGGCGTTGCGGGTCGCCGACGAGGACCTGCTCGTGCTGCACCCGATCGCGCTGGGTAAGCGGAAGAACGTCCCGGCGGCGGTCGAGCTCGCCCGCTCCCTGCAGCGGCTCTACGGCGAAACCCGGAGGGTCAGGTACTGGGTCACGCACACCTCGGCGCAGTGGGAGTCCGTTCCGCCGGAGACCCAGGAGGTCTTCGCGACCGCACCCGGTCTCGTGATGGGATCCGTGGCCCGGCGGAGCGACATGTACGCCGCCGCCGATCTGGTCGTGCTCACATCCACGTGGGAAGGCTTCGGCCAGCCGGTTCCGGAGGCGATGGTCGCGGGAAAGCCCGTCGCGGCCGGGCCGTATCCCGTCCTCCGGGAGTTGGTGGAACACCACGGTTGGCAGGTCCTGGATCCGCTGCGCCCCGAGGACGTCTTCCAGGCTCTCGAAGACGTGGACCGGCTGAACCGGCTCATCTCCTGGAACCGCGCCCGCGCCGAAGAGATGGACACCCTGGGTTTCGCGCCCACCATGAGGAAACTGGTGCGGGCGGCGGAGAGACTGGCCGCTGGCCGAGCCGGAATTCGGGAGATCCCGTGAGGCCGCGAGGGGACCGGCCTGCCCGAGCTGGGCGCGGACGGCGGCGGCCTGTCCCGGTGTGAGGGGGGCCGCAGCGGTCGCCGGGGTCCTCCCGTCGTGGCTGAGGTCGAGTCCGGTCCTTTCCATCGTTACGCGGGGGGTTGGCCGTTGCCGGGGGCGCGGCTAGCTTGCGGCGAGAGGGGACTGAAACGTATCAATCGGGAGGCGGTTTCCGATGAGCGCAGCATCGCACGGTGGGGCCCTGAACCGCAGGCAGGTCGTCGGGATCCTCGTCGGCACCGGGGCGGGTGCGATGGTGCCCGTCCCGGCGGCCGCCCCGGCCGGCGCCGCCGGTCCGGCTTCGCCCGACTCCGGTCGCGCGACGGTCGGGAACCTCCGGGTCGACGGCCGTGCGGACGACCCGCTGGGTGTCGACGACACCGCGCCGAGGTTGAGCTGGCAGGTGACGAACGCCCCCGCCGGCTGGGCGCAGGCGGCCTACCGGATCCGGGCCGCGGGCAGCGAACGGGAGCTCACCGGCGGTTCGTTGCTCTGGGACTCCGGGGTGGTGCGTTCGGCCGCGCAGTTCGACATCGCGTGGGGAGGGGCCGAACTCCGGTCACGGCAGGCGGTGGTGTGGCAGGTGAGGGTCTGGAGCGCTGGTGGTGAGGCGACGCCCTGGAGCCGTCCGGCCCGCTGGGAGATGGGGTTGCTGGAGCGCGGCGACTGGGGCGAGGCCCGGTGGATCGAGCACCCGGGCCGGGGCGTCGACGAGCCGCTGCCGCTCTTCGCGCGGGCGTTCACGGTCGACGGGCGGGGCGGGGCGCGGGTGACCAGGGCCCGTCTTTACCTGGCCGGGGTCGGGCTCCACGACGTGCGGGTGAACGGCGCGGCCGTGACCGACGAGGTGCTGGCGCCAGGCAACTCCAACTACCAGCTGTCCACCGAGTACCGCGCCTACGACGTGACCCGGCTGGTCCGGACCGGCGCCAACACCCTCGGGGTCGCGCTGGGGCACGGGACGGCCCTGGTCACCCGGTCCGTCGGGAACGAGGAGACGGGCCGTACGGCCCCGTACAGCTGGTGGCAGAGCCAGCCCAAGGGGAGCGGGACGCTGGCGGCCCCGGCGCCCGCCGGGGCGAGCACCGTGCGGGTGAGCGACGTGACCGGCTACCACCTGGGCGGCACGATCAACATCGACACGGGCGACGGCGGTGACCGGCTCGAGTCGCGCGAGATCACCGCGATCGGCACCGCGGGCGCGGGAGGCAGCGGCATCACCTTCCGACCGGCCCTGGACGCCGAGCACGCGGCCGGCGCGTCGGTGACCGGCTCGGGGAACCCGCTGGCCAGCACCGATCCGAGCGCGGGCGCCGCCGTGTCGCCCCGGATGATCGCCCGTCTCGAACTGACCCGGGCCGACGGCTCGGTCGACGTCGTGGTCACCGACCGCTCGTGGGTCACCGCGCTCGGCCCCACCGTGACCAGCAACTGGTACTCGGGGACGGACCACGACTCGCGCCGCGAGCAGCCCGGCTGGACCGAGCCCGGTGCCGACCTGGACGACACGGCCAGGCGCCGCGACGGCACCCCGGTCGGCTGGGTCGCGGCCGGCATCGCCCCGCCGCCCAACCTCACCACCGAACTCGTCTGGCGGGTGGCCGAGCCGGTGAAGGTCGTCGACCGCGTCCGGCCGGTGCGCGTCACGCAACCCAGGCCCGGGGTGTGGGTGTTCGACTTCGGGCAGAACTTCGCCGGCTGGCCGGAGATCACGCTCGACGGGACGGTGCCGGCCGGCACGACCGTGGCGATGCGGCCGGCGGAGTCGCTGGCGCCGGACGGCACCGTCGACCAGCGGTCCCTGATGGGCGGCGGGAGCGGCCGGGGCACCGACGTCTTCGCCGCGTACACCACCCACGGCGACCCGGACGGCGAGACGTGGCACCCGACGTTCGACTACTTCGGCATGCAGTGGCTCCAGGTGACCGGCCTGCCGGACGGCCACACCCCCACCGTCCGAACGGTCCGCGGCCTCCAGCTGCACGCGGACACCCCGGTGGCGGGCGAGTTGGAGACCTCCGACGAGCGGATCAACCGCGTCCACCGCATGGCCCGTTACTCGATCGCGTCCAACATGATGTCGACGTTCACCGACTGCCCGGGGCGGGAGAAGCTGGCGTACCCGGCCGACTACACGCAGCCGTTCGGCTCGCTGGCGCGCAACTTCGGCTTCGACGCCTATCTGCGCACCATGCAACGCCACCTGGTCGAGGGCCAGTCGAGGGCGGGGGAGAACATCGGCAACGTCGCCCTCAAGGCCCCGGTCTACGACTGGGGTTACCTGGGCCGGTTCGGGGACGAGGTCAACTGGGGCAACGGCATCGTCCTCGTGCCGTGGCTGCACCACGAGACGTACGGCGACACCCAGCTGATGGAGCGTCACTACCCGGAGATGCGGGCGTTCCTGGACTACATCAGGAACCGGAAGGCCGGGACGGGCGCGGACGCCCACCTCGTCGACGGCGCGCTCGCGGACTGGGTGGCGGCGGACGGCGGCACGTCCGGCCGGATCACCGGCACCTGGGGCTACTTCCAGACCGTGGACCGGATGGCGAGGATGGCCGCGCTGCTCGGCCGCACCGCCGACGCCGAGGAGTACCGCGAGCTGGCCACGGCCATCAGGGACGCCTTCAACGCGGCCTTCTACAACCGGGCGGCGGGCCGCTACACCGCCGAGGGCGAGCGGGGCACCGCCGGCGCCACCCAGGCCGCCCAGGCGCTGGCGCTCGACGAGGACCTCGTGCCCGAGGGCGAACGGGGCCGGGTCCTCGACGCCCTCGTCGAACTGGTCCACGCCTACCGGCCGTTCGGCGGCGGTCCGCACCTCAGCGCCGGGACGATCGGACTCGCCCCCACCGTCCGGGCGTTGACGGCCGGTGGCCGCGACGACGTGCTGTGGGACGTGCTCCGGGAGGACACCAGGCCCGGCTACGGCTTCTTCCTGACCCCGACCACCGCCAACCCCGAAGGACTCACCACCGTCCCCGAACAGTGGGACCTCGGCAACTCCAGGAACCACATGATCCTCCTGCAGATCGAGGAGTGGTTCCACCGCGGCCTGGCCGGTATCCGGCAGGCCCGCGGCTCCGTCGGCTTCCGCGACCTGGTCATCGACCCGCGCGTCGTCGGCGACCTCACCCACGTCGCCGGCAGCTACCGGACGCCGCACGGCGAGGTCGCCTCCGAGTGGACGCGCCGGGGCGGCACGTTCCGGCTCACGGTGCGGGTGCCGCCCAACAGCACCGCCGAGGTACGGCTGCCCACCGGCGGCGAGCCGGCGGTGACCACCTCCCGTGGCGCGACCTTCCAGGGCATCGAGGGCGACCGCGCGCGCTACCGGGTCGCCTCGGGCAGCCACGACTTCACCGCGCCGGACACGAGTTCGGGCTCCGTCAGGCCCTGACCCGCCCGGCCGCGCACCGGCGGCACCGGCCCGTCGTCAGGCGCGGCCCGGGGTCAGCAGCGTGGTCTCCGCCGGGGAGATGTCGGGGCGGAGGATCTCGGTGCCGGTGGGGCGGAAGAGGATGACCTCGCCGGGGGCCAGGGTGGCGGTCAGCCGGGCCGCCTCCGCACCGAGGAGGCGTCCTGTGGTGTCGGCGAAGCGGGCGTCGAGGGCGAGCAGCGCGTCGGGCGCCGACCAGAAGTACGAGCGGCGGGGCGCGTCCCGGGTGACGTGCAGGACCGTTCGCCAGGGGCCGTTCGCCAGGGTGGCGGGTGGCGGGCGGCGCAGGTCGCAGACGAGGGCCTGCGGGCCGCCCTCCTGGGCGGGCGGCGCGGGCGGGAGGGTGGGCCAGGCGGTCACGCGGTCGGCGATCGTCAGCCGGTCGCCGGCGACCCGCGCGAGGGGGCGCCACTGGTCGGGCACCCGGGTGGCCGCGGTGACCCGGGCGCCGACGGCCAGCATCCGGAGGCCGAAGAGGCGGCCGAACAGCGACTCCCCGAGGACCGCGACGCGGGTCGGCGCCGGGCCGGCGGGCAGCGTGACGACCCGGCCGTCGCGGCTGGTGCCCAGCTGGACGCCGGCGTCGGCCCGGGTGAGCCGGAAGGGGGCCCCGGGGTCGTCCCGCCAGTGCGCGGTGGGCGGTTCCTGGTGGTCGCGGAGGTTCATCGTGGTGCTCCCGGGGAGCCGATGCCGATCGTGTCGACCAGCGAACGGAAGGGGTGGGCGACGGGCAGGGTGGCCAGCAGCCCGGCCCGCTGGTCGGTCGGGGTGTCGGGCAGGACACCGGCCCGCAGCAGGCGCTCGCGTTCGGCCGCCGCGTGCTGGGCCATCACGCTGACCACGCGCACCGCGGTCAGGACCCGCAGCGCCGATCCTTCCCTGGTGAAGGTGGCGGCGGCGACCACGCGTTCCGCGGCGCAGCCGGCCAGGCCGCTCAGCAGTCGCGACCACTCGTCCTGGGAGGCGACCGGCACGGCGACCGAGCAGTGGGTGAGGTCGGCGCCGGCCCAGCTGGTCCGCAGCGCCCGTCCCTCGCCGGCCGCGTCCCCGGTCTCCCGCAGCAGGTCACGGACCTCGGAGGCGCTCAGCGGGGTGGTGGGGGCGCCGGCCGCGGCGAGGCGGGCCCGGACGCGGGCGGTGGCGGCGGCCGTCGCCGCCCGCGCGCCGGCGGTGCCGCCGCCCCGCCGCTGGGCGGCGTCGGGCGAGCCGAGGCTCTCGCAGCGCAGCACCAGCCAGGAGCGCAC